>NZ_JBEZIR010000038.1:69180-70686 GCF_040651175.1 Kitasatospora sp. NPDC048540 | reverse complement strand
GGCTCCCAGTAGACGACTGGGTTGATAGGCCGGATATGGAAGCCTCGTGAGGGGTGGAGTTGACCGGTACTAATAGGCCGAGGGCTTGTCCTCAGACGCTCGCGTTCACTGTGTGGTTCCCGGGTAGCGAACAGCTATCGCCGGCGAATCCGCCCATCATCGACTCCGGTCGACGGGCAAGAAACACTAATCAATTGAAGAGTGTGTTTCGCTGAATACCCGATAGGGTTTCGGTGGTCATAGCACGAGGGAAACGCCCGGTTACATTCCGAACCCGGAAGCTAAGCCTCGTAGCGCCGATGGTACTGCAGGGGGGACCCTGTGGGAGAGTAGGACGCCGCCGAACAATCATTCAAAGGCCGCGGCCCCAGCGATTCGCTGGGGCCGCGGCCTTTTTGTTTTTCCAGATCGTGCAGTACGCCGGCAGGACCGGCTCCCGCCCGGACGCAGGGTCGGAGCGGATGCCGGACAATAGAGGTGGTGTGCGGCCAGGTGGTCGGCACCAGGATGCGATGGCGCTGGTGCCCTGAATCGGCAGCGGCGGCAGAGGTCGAAGCAGCAGACAGGAGTCACCAGGATGTCGAACCCGCCCCAGGACCGTCCCGAGCGCCGATCGGACGAGGGCCGCGGTTACGAGCCCCGGTCGCGTGGTGGATGGTCCAACGACCGTGGCCCGCGCCGGGATGACCGTGGCGAGGCCGGCCGTCGTGACGACCGTCCGCGTCGGGATGACCGTCCTTCGTACGGTGACCGCGACCGTGGCGGCGACCGTGGTGGCCGCCCGTCCTACGGCGACCGTCCGTCCGGTGGTGGCTACCGTGGCGGTGGTGACCGTCCGTCCGGTGGCGGTTTCCGCGACCGTGGCGACCGTCCGTCCGGTGGTGGCGGTTTCAACCGTGACGACCGTCCGCGTGACGACCGTCCGCGTCGCGACGACCGTCCTTCGTACGGTGACCGTGACCGTGGCGGCGACCGTGGCGGTCGCCCGTCCTACGGCGACCGTCCGTCCGGTGGTGGCTACCGCAGCGGTGGCGACCGTCCGTCCGGTGGTAGCGGGTTCAACCGTGATGACCGGCCGCGTCGGGATGACCGTCCGTCCTACGGTGACCGGCCGCGTCGCGACGACCGTCCGTCGTACGGTGACCGTGACCGTGGTGGCGACCGTGGTGGCCGCCCGTCGTACGGGGACCGTCCGTCCGGTGGTGGCTTCCGTGACCGTGGCGACCGTCCGTCGTACGGTGACCGTGACCGTGGCGGGGACCGTGGTGGCCGCCCGTCGTACGGCGACCGTCCGTCCGGTGGTAGCGGGTTCAACCGTGATGACCGGCCGCGTCGGGATGACCGTCCGTCCTACGGTGACCGGCCGCGTCGCGACGACCGTCCGTCGTACGGTGACCGTGACCGTGGCGGGGACCGTGGTGGCCGCCCGTCGTACGGGGACCGTCCGTCCGGTGGTGGCTTCCGTGACCGTGGCGACCGTCCGTCGTACGGTGACCGTGACCGTGG
>NZ_JBEZIR010000038.1:0-69081 GCF_040651175.1 Kitasatospora sp. NPDC048540 | reverse complement strand
CCGTCCGTCCGGTGGTAGCGGGTTCAACCGTGATGACCGGCCGCGTCGGGATGACCGTCCGTCCTACGGTGACCGGCCGCGTCGCGACGACCGTCCCTCGTACGGTGACCGCGACCGCGGTGGCGACCGCGGCGGCCGCCCCTCCTACGGGGATCGCCCGTCCGGTGGTGGCTACCGCAGCGGTGGCGACCGTCCGTCCTACGGCGACCGTGACCGTGGCGGGGACCGTGGTGGCCGCCCGTCGTACGGCGACCGCCCGTCCGGTGGTGGGTACCGCAGCGGTGGCGACCGTCCCTCCGGTGGTGGTTACCGCAGCGGCGGCGACCGTGGTGGCCGTCCGTCCTACGGCGACCGTGACCGTGGCGGCGACCGCGGCGGCCGGTTCGAGGGCCGTCGTGACGACCGCCGTGACGGCGGTGGCTACGACGACCGCCGGGGCAACTACGAGCCGGTCAAGCGTCTGCCGATCCCGGACGACGTCACGGGCTTCGAGATCGACGCGGACGTGCGTCAGGACCTGAAGAGCCTGCCGAAGACGCTGGCCGACGACGTCGCCCGCAACCTGGTGATGGTCGCCCGCCTGCTGGACACCGAGCCGGAGGAGGCCTACAACTACTCGCGGGTCGCCCTGCGGCTGGCGTCGCGGGTCGCGTCGGTGCGGGAGGCGGCCGGGTTCGCCTCGTACATGACGCAGCGTTACGCGGAGGCGCTGACCGAGTTCCGTGCCGCGCGCCGGATGACCGGCCGGGCGGACCTGTGGCCGGTGATGGCGGACTGCGAGCGTGGTCTGGGCCGTCCGGAGCGGGCGCTGGCGATGGCCGGTGAGCCCGAGGTGAAGCAGCTGGACAAGGCCGGCCAGGTCGAGATGCGTCTGGTCGCGGCGGGTGCCCGCAGCGACATGGAGCAGTTCGACGCCGCCGTGGTGACCCTGCAGAGCCCGGAGCTGGCCTCCAACGCCGTCCACCCGTGGACCGCGCGGCTGCGTTACGCCTACGCCGAGGCGCTGATCGCGGCCGGGCGCGCCGACGAGGCCCGCGACTGGTTCGCGAAGGCGGCCGACGCGGACACCGACGGTGCGACCAACGCGTCCGAGCGGCTGGCGGAGATCGACGGCCTGGAGTTCGTGGACACCCTCGACCCGGAGCTGGCCGACGAGGAGCAGGACGGCGCTCCGGCGGCCGAGCCGCGGGCCAAGTCGATCGCTCCGGACGAGATCGGCGACGACCGGGTGATCTACGAGGACGAGGAAGACGTCGAGGAGTACTACGACGAGGACGACCTCGAGATCGACGAGGACGGCGACGCGGACGAGGACGACGACCGGGCCCGCCCCGCGCGCGCCGAGGACGACGACCGCCGCTGAGGCCCACCGGGGCACGGCGGGCCCCGGTGCGCCTCTGCTGACGCCGGAAGGCCCCCACCGCACGCGGTGGGGGCCTTCGGCGTCTTCTCAGCCCAGTTCCAGGCTCCGCAGGACCAGCCCGGTGGCCGGCTTCGGGCCGAAGGAGGTGGACTTGCGGGGCATGGTGACGCCCTGCTCGGCCAGGCGGCGCACCACGCGCTCCTCCACGGGGTGCAGCAGGACGGCCGTGCCGCCGCAGCGGGCGGCCTCCCGCTCGGCGCCCTCGGGGGAGTGCAGGTAGCCGATGTCGTCGGGGCCGTCCGGGATCCGCCAGGTGTGGTCGAGCAGGGTGGCGTGCAGGACGGTGGCGTCGAGGTGCCGCCACTCCTCCGGGCGGTCGGTGCGCACGGTCCGGGCCAGCAGGGCCTCGTCCGGTTCGCCGGCCAGCCAGAAGGTGCCGTCGCCGCCGGTCAGCAGGAAGGCGTTGCCGCCGTGGCGCTTGGCGTCACCCAGGGCGTCCAGGGCGCTGTGCAGGGGCCCCGGCACCTCCTTGACCTGCCAGTGGTCGGCGAGGGCGGCCAGCGCGTCGGCGACCGGGAGCCGGTAGAGCACCCGGTGGATGGCGCGGACCCGCAGCGGGTAGCGGGCGGTGTCGACCAGCAGCACCATCCCGCGGTCCCACGGGCTGCGCGGGAGGTGGCGGTGTTCGCGCTGCAGGCGCAGGTACATCTCCCAGCGGTGGTGACCGTCGGCGATCAGCGCCCGGCAGGTGCTCAGGTCGCGGGTGACGGCGGCCAGGTCGACCGGGGAGGTGACGGCCCACAGGCGGTGGTCGGTGCCGTCGGAGGTGGTGGTGGACAGCAGCGGCTCGCCCTGGACGGTGCGCTCGACCACCTCGGCGGCGCCGCCGTTGCCCCGGTAGGTGAGGAGCAGCGGTTCGAGGTTGGCCTTGGTGGTGCGCATCAGGCCGACCCGGTCGGCCACCGGCCGGGGCATCACGTCCTCGTGCGGGAGCACCACGCCGGCCTCCCGGCCGCTGACCGCGAGCGCGCCGATCAGGCCGCGCTGCAGGACGCCGCCGCCGGGGGTGCCGGGCTCGTGGGTGCGCTGCTCGTAGACGTACACGGCCGGGAACGGGTCGGCGGCCAGGACGCCCTCGCGCTGCCACTCGGTGAGCAGCCGGGCCGCGTGGCGGTAGCGGGTGTCGCGGTCGGGGCGGTCGCCGCTGTCGTCGGGCTCGGGGCGGGGGAGGATCAGCCGGACGATGTTGTGGGGGTCGCCGGTCTCCAGGTCGAGGCGCCGGTTGGGGTCGACGACGTCGTAGGGCGGCGAGGTGACGGCGGCCAGCGTGCCGACCCGGTCGGGGACGTAGCGCAGGCCGCGGAAGGGGGACAGGGAGAGGCCTGCGGTGGCGACGTGCCCGGGGTCCCCGGGGCCGCCGGACGCGGGGTCTGCGCCGCTTTCGGCACTGGGTGCACTCATTGGGGGCATGTTAGTCGGGGTATGGGTGTTGAGTGATCAGTTGAGTGATCAAAAGTGCCCGGTGCCGTCCCGCCGGACCAGGGCCGGCCGGGTGGTGGCCGGGCGTGGCCGGGGCCGCACCGGGTTCGGATCGGGTTCGGGCTGGGGTTGCGGGAGCGAGGTACGGCATGAATGGCGGGCACGAGCGGCCTACCGGTGACGGCGTGGACGGGGACCGGGGAGGTCCGGCCGCGGGGGAGCCGGAGGGCGAGGTCTACGACTGGTTCCGGCGTGGTGTGCGGCTGCTGGACGAGCGGCACCCGGCGGCGGCCGCGCAGCTGCTGTCGCGGGCGGCCGGGTACGAGCCGCAGTCGCACAGTATCCGGGAGGCGCTGGCGCGGGCGCAGTTCGACGCGGGTGCGTACCGGGAGGCGTTGGAGAACTTCCGGGCGGTGGCGCTGGCCGATCCGTCCGACGACTACGCTCAGTTCGGTTGGGGCGTCGCCGCGGCCCGGCTGGGCGACTTCGAGACCTCGGCCGAGCACCTGGCGCTGGCGGTCGCGATGCGGCCGGACAACGCGCACTACCGCGCGGCGCTCCGGCAGTCCAGGGCCACACTGGCGGCCCGGGCGGGCGCGTACGGGCCGTTGCAGCCCGGTGCGCCGGGGTATCTGGCGCCGCCGGAGCCCGACGGGCCGGGCGCCTGACCTGTACGGAACCGAACTCGAGCTGGGAGAGCACGCATGACCGGTACGGCTGTCGGCACCGCGCGGACCGCACCGGGCGGCAGTGACCGCCCGCTGACCGAGGCGTACGACGTCGCGCTGCTCGATCTGGACGGTGTGGTCTACGCGGGTCCGCACGCGATCGAGCACGCGGTGGATTCGCTGGCGGCCGCCCGGGAGTCCGGGATGCGGCTGGCGTACGTCACCAACAACGCCTCGCGGCCGCCCCGGGTGGTCGCCGAGCACCTGACCGAGCTGGGCGCCCCTGCGGAGGCCGGGGACGTGATCAACTCTGCCCAGGCGGCCGCCCGGCTGATCGCGGACAAGGTGCCGGCCGGGTCGAAGGTGCTGGTGGTGGGCGGTGCCGGGCTGGTCGAGGCGCTGGCCGAGCACGGGCTGGTGGCGGTCGGCTCGCTCGACGAGCAGCCGCTCGCGGTGGTGCAGGGCTACGACCCGTCGGTGGGCTGGCACCAGCTGGCCGAGGCCTCGTACGCGGTGGCGGCGGGGCTGCCCTGGGTGGCGTCCAACACCGACCTGACGGTGCCGACCGCGCGCGGTATCGCGCCCGGCAACGGCACCCTGGTGGCCGCCGTCCGGACCGCCACCGGGGTGGAGCCGGAGGTCGCGGGCAAGCCGCTGCCGCCGATGCACCGGGAGACGGTGCTGCGGACCGGCGCCAAGCGTCCGCTGGTGGTCGGTGACCGGCTGGACACCGACATCGAGGGCGCCTACAACGGCGGGGTGGACAGCCTGCTGGTGTTCACCGGTGTCACCACCCCGGCCCAGCTGCTCGCGGCGGAGCCGAAGTACCGGCCCACCTACCTGGCGGCCGACCTGCGGGGCCTGCTGACCGCGCACCCCGCCGTGGCCGGGCAGCCCGACGGCAGCCACAGTTGCGGCGGCTGGACCGCCCGTGCGGCGGACGGCGCGCTGCTGCTGACCGGCTCCGGGGAGGACCGGTACGACGGTCTGCGGGCGCTGTGCGGTGCGGCCTGGGCGGCGCTGGACCGGGACGGTGCGCCTGCGGACGGCCGGAAGGCGCTGGCCGAGCTGGGCTTCTGAGGCCCGGCGGGGGGCGGTGGGTGGCGGTCCCCGGGGTCTGCCGCGCCGTGCCTGCTGTCGTCGTCCTCGTCGTTGCCGCTCGTTGACGGCCGATCATCGGTTCTGCCAGGTTGGAGCGGACCAACGAGGGGGAGCCATGCCGCACACCGTACTGACCAAGGGTGGAAACGCCCCGCTGCCCGGGACGACGGTGACGGTGACGGTCGGCGCGACCGGGGTGCCGGTGGACGTCTCGGCGCTGCTGGTGAGCGCGGCCGGGAAGGTCCGGGAGGACCTGGACCTGGTGTTCTTCAACAACCCTTCCCGGGACGGGGTGTCCGTGGCCGGGCAGGTCGTCACGGTCGAGCCGGGCGCGGTGCCGGCCGGGGTCGAGTCGGTGGTCGTGGTGGCCAGCGTGGACGTCGACCGGCCGGGCGTGGTGTTCGACGCCGCCGGGACGCCGCGGGTGACGCTGGCCGGTGCCGGGACGACGGTGGAGTTCGTGCCACCGGCGCTGACCGGCGGGGAGACCATCGTCGTCCTGGTCGAGCTGTACCGGCGCGGCGGCGGCTGGAAGGTCCGGGCGGTCGGCCAGGGCTACGCCGGCGGTCTGGCGGCGCTGGCCACCGACTTCGGGGTGGACGTCGGGGAGCCGTCCGCGGCGGCTGCGGAGCACGTCCCGCAGCATGTTCCGCCGGTGCCGCCCGCTGTGCCCGTGGCGCCGGTGGCGCCTGCGGCCGCTGTGCCGCCGCCCGGGTACGGGCAGCAGCCGCCCGCCTACCCGCCGCCGGGGCAGCCGGCACCGGGACAGCCCGTACCCGGGTACGCGCCGCCGGGGTACCCGCCGCAGCCGGGGTACGCCGCGCCGCCCGCGTACGGGCAGCCTGCGGCGTACGGGCAGCAGCCTCCTGCGTACGGGCAGCCCTCCGGGTACGGGCAGCCTGCGGCGTACGGGCAGCAGCCTCCTGCGTACGGGCAGCCCTCCGGGTACGGGCAGCCTGCGGCGTACGGGCAGCCGCCGGTGCAGCCGCCTGCGGCGCCGGTGCCGGCCGGGCCGACGCCCGCGATCAGCCTGGAGAAGGTGCGCTCGACCGCCCCCGCCCTGCTGCAGAAGTACCAGTCGGCCGGCGTCTCGCTGGCCAAGCGCGGGCTGGCGGGGTACCGGATCGCGGTGTACCTGGTGCTCGACTACTCGATGAGCATGCGGGGCTACTACGAGGACGGCAGCGTGCAGCACCTCGCCGAGCAGGTGCTGAGCCTGGCGGCGCACCTGGACGACGACGGCAGCGTGCCGCTGGTGCTGTTCTCCAACAAGGTCGAGCTGGTCACCGACATCCAGCTGGCCGGTCACCACGGGCGGATCGACGAGGCCCGCCGCTCGGTCCGGATGGGCGGGACCAGCTACGCGCCGGCGATGCAGGCGGTGATCGACCTCCACCAGCGCCGCGGCGGCGGCATCCCGGCGCTGGCGATCTTCCAGACCGACGGGGACCCGTACGACCGGAAGGCCACCCAGAAGCTGATGCAGTCGGCCTCCTCGCTGCCGCTGTTCTGGCAGTTCGTCGGCTTCGGCGAGCGCGAGGACCTGACCTTCCTGGCGGGCCTGGACGACCTGAAGGACCGGGTGATCGACAACGCCGACTTCGTCGCCGTCGGCCCGCAGCCCCGGGCCTGGCACGACGAGGCGCTGTACGACGCGCTGATGGCGGAGTTCCCGCGCTGGCTGGCGGAGGCGCGGGCCCGCGGCATCGTCCGCTAGGACGCGTCTCGCCTTTCCCGCCGGGCGCGCGGTGCCCCCGGCCTCCGGCCGGGAGATGCCCCCTGCTGGACGTACCGGCGGGGCGTCCAGTGCCGCGCGCCGCTCCGACGTGAGGGGTGGGACCAATCCTGGCGCCCGGACGCCGGCCGGGGTCAGAGCAGGGTGCGCAGGCGCAGCAGGTCGCGGAGACCGGCTTCGAGCTTGACCCGGCCGGAGGCCCAGGCGGAGGCGAACGGGAGCCGGCCCCCGACCATCGCCACCAGGTCGTCGCCGGACATCGTGAGCCGGATCTCGGCCTTGTCGGCGGGGGCGCCGGGGGCGCTGGTGATGTCCTGGATCCGGCCGTCCCGCAGGCGGCCGGAGAACGTCAGGTCGAGGTCGGTGATCCAGCAGCTCAGCGAGCGGTCGAGCTCGGCGGCCTTGCGGACGCCGCCCTCGGCGCGGGACATGTTCCGGCTGAGCTGCTCCAGGGCCTCGCGGCACTCCTCGATGCTGGCCATGGTGGTGGGCTGCTCCCTCGGCTGATGATCGGGCTGGTGATCCGGCCGGTGATCCGGCCGGTGATCGGCGGCGTTCCACGCTATCGCAGCGGCCGGTCGGCCGATCGGCCCCGCAGCCGGGACGAACGTGCAGCGGGCCAGGGGCACGACGGGGTAGCGTCGGTGGAGGCGGCGGGCCTCCGAGGGCCCGACGGGCCTCGGTTCGGGCCGCCGCGGAGCTGGGCGCCGTCGGGCGCCGGAGGAGGCGGGCGGATGCTGCGGGATGCGGTGCGGGGCGCGGTGGCGGTCGCCACGGTGCTGGCCGAGGAGACCGGGAAGCGGGTGCTGACCACGGCGACCGGCCTGCTGGGGCGCGGTGGTGTCGATGTGTCGGCGGTGGAGCGTCTGATCGCCGAGCAGTTCCCGCCGTCCGGGCGGTCCCTGCAGACCCTCGCCGGGGAGGCGGTGACGGCCGGCCTGGCCGGCGTCGACCTGGCCGTCGGGGTGGCCCGTAGCGAGGTGGAGCGGGTCTTCGAGCGGGTCGGCGACCAGGTGATGAAGGTCGGTGTGGTGCTGAGCTTCCTGGAGAGCCAGCTCCGCGAAGGCAAGGACGAGGAGTCGGCCGAGGCGCCCGAGGGCGGTGGTGCCGGGTCGGACGGGTCGCCGTCGGCCAGGCCGGCCGCGCGCGCCGAGGGGCTGTTCGGGGCGGGGTGGGACGACGAGGAATGGACCGCTCCGGCCGAGCCGGTGCCGGCGGACGCCTGGGCGGTGCCGGACGACGGGCCGCAGGACGGTCCGGAGCGGGTTCCCGGTGAGGCGTGGGCCGAGCCGGACCCGGAGGCCCCGCGGCCGGGGCCCGTGGACGGCGCGGCCGGTGCGCCGACCGCGCGGAAGCCGTCCGCCGGGAAGCCGGGCGTACGGAAGGCGGCCGCCGAGGGCGTGCCGGCCGAGGGGGCGCCTGCGAAGCCCGTACCCCCGAAGCCCGCGCCCGCGAAGGCTGCCAGGAAGGCGGTGGCGAAGGACACCGCGGCGAAGAAGGCACCGGCGAAGAGGCCACCGGCCGCCGCCGGGAAGGGCGAGCCGGCGAAGCGCGGCGCGGCGGATCAGCCCGGCGCGCCGAAGCCGCCCGGTGCCGCGAAGAAGACGGGTGCGGCGAAGAAGACCGTGACCCGTAAGGCGACCGCTGCGGCGGGTGGCGCCGAGCCGAGGGCGCAGGCCGCCCGGAAGGCCGGGGCGAAGAAGACCGTGGTCCGCCGGGCGGTGTCCAAGCCCGAGCCGGGGCAGGGTTCCGATGACTGAGCAAGCGGTCGAGCAGCAGGCCGGGCCGGGGCCGGCGCAGGTCGGGGTGCCGGTGAGCCCGACCGGGCACCCGGCGGTGGACGAGGCGCTCGGCCGGCTGGAGGCGCTGGACGGGGTGGGGACCGAGGCACACGTCGCGGTGTACGAAGATGTTCACCAGCGGCTGACGGACACCCTGGCCGCCCTCGACCGCGAGCAGCGGTGAGCCGGACGCGCGGCGATGAGCAGCACGTGAGCAGCAGTAGGAGCTGAAGCACCAGTGGCAGTGGCACGACGCCGACTCGACGCGGAGCTGGTCCGCCGCAAGCTGGCCCGTTCGCGGGAGCACGCGAGTGAGCTGATCGCGGCCGGGCGGGTGACGGTCGGCGGCACCACGGCGACCAAGCCGGCCACCCAGGTGGAGACCGGGGCCGCGGTCGTGGTGGCCAAGGACGACGCCGACCCCGACTACGTCTCGCGCGGTGGCCACAAGCTGGCCGGTGCGTTCGCGGCCTTCGTGCCGCAGGGGCTGGTGGTCGAGGGCCGCCGGGCGCTGGACGCCGGTGCCTCGACGGGCGGGTTCACCGATGTGCTGCTGCGGGCGGGTGCGGCGCACGTGCTGGCGGTGGACGTGGGCTACGGGCAGCTGGCGTGGTCGCTGCAGAGCGACGAGCGGGTCACCGTGATGGACCGCACCAATGTGCGGGAGCTGGGCGTCGAGCTGATCGGCGGCGAGCCGGTGGACCTGGTGGTGGGCGATCTGTCGTTCATCTCGCTGGGGCTGGTGCTGCCGGCGCTGGCGTCCTGCTGCGCGCCGGACGCGGACCTGGTGCTGATGGTGAAGCCGCAGTTCGAGATCGGCAAGGAGCGCCTCGGCAGCGGCGGGGTGGTGCGCAGCCCGGAGCTGCGGGCGGAGATGATCCGTCAGGTGGCGGGCCACGCCTGGGAGTCGGGGCTCGGGGTGCGTGCGGTGACGGCCAGCCCGCTGCCGGGTCCGTCGGGTAACGTCGAGTACTTCCTGTGGCTTCGCAGGGGCGCGCCGCAGCTGGATCCGGCCGAGGCGGACCGGGCCGTCGCGGAGGGCCCCCGGTAGGGTGCTCGGCAGACGTCCGCACGCCGCGCGGCGCCGTGCGGCCGGAACCGGGTCAAGGGCGAGCCGGGCTGACGTGAGGGAGAGGGCAGCGACATGAGTGGCGGACGTACGGTCTTCCTGATCGCGCACACCGGGCGGGAGGCCGCTCTGCGCAGTGTCGAGGGGCTGGTCCACGGGCTGCTGAAGGCCGGGATCAGAATCCGGCTGCTCGCCTCGGAGGCGGTCGACCTCGATCTTCCGGAGGGTGTCGAGCGGGTGACCGGGGGGCTGGGCGCCGCGGCGGGCTGCGAGCTGGTCCTGGTGGCCGGCGGTGACGGCACGCTGCTGCGCGGGGCCGAGCTGGCCCGGGAGTCGGGGCTGCCGATGCTGGGCATCAACCTGGGCCGGGTGGGGTTCCTCGCGGAGGCCGAGCGGGACGACCTGGCGGTGGTGGTCGACCGGGTGGTGGACGCCGACTACGAGGTCGAGGAGCGGATGACCATCGATGTCCTGGTGCGGACCAACGGCGATGTGGTGCACGAGGACTGGGCGCTGAACGAGGCGTCGATCGAGAAGGCGGCGCGGGAGCGGATGCTGGAGGTGGTCACCGAGGTGGACGGCCGTCCGGTGTCCAACTTCGGCTGTGACGGGGTGGTGTGTGCGACGCCGACCGGGTCGACGGCGTACGCGTTCTCGGGGGGCGGGCCGGTGGTGTGGCCGGAGGTGGAGGCGCTGCTGATGGTGCCGATCAGCGCCCATGCGCTGTTCGCGCGGCCGCTGGTGACCTCGCCCGACTCGGTGCTGGCGGTGGAGGTGCAGCCTAAGACCCCGCACGGGGTGCTGTGGTGCGACGGCCGCCGTTCGGTGGAGCTGCCGGCGGGGGCCCGGGTGGAGGTCCGCAAGGGGCGGATCCCGGTCCGGCTGGCGCGGCTGCACCGGGCGCCGTTCACCAATCGGCTGGTCGCCAAGTTCGCTCTGCCGGTGACGGGTTGGCGGGGGCGCGCGCAGACCCCGTGAGTACGGAAGGCGGCCTGACGGTGCGTCGGGCCGCCTGGTCGGGGGCGTGGGTGCGGGACCGGTTCAGGCGGCCGACGGGGTGCTCTCGCTGCCTGCCCCGAGTCCGCCGCGGGCTGCCCGGTCCGCCGCCTCGGCGAGCCGGTCGACGGCCTCCGGTGCGGCGGCGGGCGGGACGGTGAGCGGGATCCGCAGGTAGTTCTCGAAGGCGCCGTCCACGCCGAACCTGGCCCCGGCGGCGAGCCGGACGCCGGTCTGTTCGCCGGCCCGGGCGAGGGCGCTGCCGGACACCCCGTCGGTGGCCAGCCACAGGGCGAGGCCGCCCGGGGGCATCGCGAACCGCCAGCGGGGCAGCCGCCGTCGCAGTTCGGCGGCGAGCGCCTCGGCGCTGCCGCGCAGCCGCCGGTGCTGGTGGGCGCGGACGGCGGCGAGCGGCTCGCCGAGCAGTTCGGCGGCGATCAGCTGGTCGAGCACCGGGGTGCCGATGTCGCTGAACGCCCGCTCGGTGGCCAGCTGGCGTACCAGTGCGGGGGCGGCGCGCAGCCAGCCGATCCGCAGCCCGCCCCAGAGCAGTTTCCCGGCGGAGCCGACGGTCACCACCTGGGCCGAGCGGTCGAGTGCGGCGAGTGGCCGGGGGAGCGCGGACTGCGGTGTGCCCCAGCCGAGTTCGGCGGGTGTCTCGTCGACCAGCAGGACGGTGCCGGCGGCTCGGGCGTGGCCGAGCAGGGCGCGTCGCTGCTCCTCGTCGACGAGTGCGCCGGTGGGGTTGTGGAAGTCGGGGATGACGTACGCGATCCGGGGTGCGGCGCCGCGCAGGACGCGCTGCCACTCGTCGAGGTCCCAGCTCGCCGGGGTGTCGGGGCCGTCGGGCCGGGCGAGGGCGACCGGTACCAGGCGGGCGCCGTTGCGGCGCAGTGACTGCAGGCTGTGCGCGTAGCTGGGGGCGTCGACGGCGGCGCGGTCGCCGCGGGTGAGCAGGGCGCGCTGGGCGAGGTGGAGGGCGCCCATCGCGCCGGTGGTGATCAGGATCTGGTCCGGGACGGTCGGCAGGCCGCGTTCGGTGTAGCGGCGGGCGACGGCCTCGCGCAGGACCGGGACGCCGGTGGGGTAGTGGCCGTGGCCGGCGGCGTAGGCGGGCAGCTGGTCGAGGGCGCGGGCGGCGGCCTCGCCGAGGAAGGGCTGCGGTGCGGGCAGCGCGGCGACGCCCAGGTCGACCACGGTGCCGCGCTGGTCGGGCTGGACGGGGTGGAGGGCGTCGACGGGCGGCCGGGCGCCTTCGGGCAGGGCGGTCCAGCTGCCGGCGCCGCGGCGGCTGCGCAGGTAGCCCTCGGCGCGCAGGGTCTCGTAGGCGGTGGCGACGGTGGTCCGGCTGAGGGAGAGCTCGGCGGCCAGTTCGCGTTCGGCGGGCAGCCGGGCGCCGACCGGCAGCCGGCCCTCGGTGACCAGGGTGCGGACCTGGCCGGCCAGGGTCCGGTACGCGGGGCGGCGGCCGGGCACCTCGGGCAGTGAGGTGGTGCGCAGCAGTCGGGCCAGCGCGGGTGGAGTGACGGTGCTGTGCCACTGGGTCATCGGTGTCACCGGTCCACTTGCTTCGAATTGGACCTGTTGTCGGTCCGATTGGACTTCCATCATGGGTCCGGTCCGAGTAATGCAGCAAGGGAGACCCGATGGCCGTCACCTACACCCCCGCCAGATTCGCCGACGCGCTCCCGCGGCGGCTCGTCCAGCTGCTGGCCGGGCTGGTGCTCTACGGGTCGAGCATGGCGCTGATGCTGCGCGCCTCGCTCGGCGGCAACCCCTGGGATGTGCTGCACCAGGGGCTGTCCCGGCACCTGGGGCTGAGCGTGGGGACCTGGGTGACGATCATGGGCGCGCTGGTGCTGCTGCTGTGGATACCGCTGCGGCAGCGGCCCGGTGTCGGCACGGTCGGCAACGTGCTGGTGCTCGGCATGGCGATGGACGTCACCCTCGGCCTGGTCACGCCGCCGGCCGGCTGGGCGGCCCGGATCCTGCTGCTGACCGCCGGCATCGTGCTGAACGGGCTGGCCACCGGCCTGTACATCGGTGCCCGGCTCGGTCCCGGGCCGCGGGACGGCCTGATGACCGGCCTGCACCGGCGCACCGGGCGTTCGCTGCGGCTGATCCGGACCGGGATCGAGCTGGTGGTGCTGGTGGCGGGCGTCCTGCTCGGCGGCACCTTCGGCGTCGGCACGATCGCGTACGCGCTGGCCATCGGCCCGCTGGCGCAGTTCTTCCTGCGCTGGTGCACGGTCCCGGCCGCGGCGGTGGCGGGAGCGCCCGAAGCCGCCCGGAAGGGATGAACTTGGGCATCGGGGGCCACCGCTCGTCGCGCGGTGTGGGCGGAACCTCGTAAGGTCGTCTCCGTGTTGGACGAGATGCGGATACGAGATCTTGGTGTCATCGACGACGCCGTGGTCGAACTGGCTCCGGGCTTCACCGCCGTGACGGGTGAGACCGGGGCGGGCAAGACCATGGTGGTGACCAGCCTCGGCCTGCTGCTCGGCGGCCGGGCCGACCCGGGGCTGGTGCGGCGCGGCGCCGACCGGGCCGTGGTGGAGGGCCGGATGACCCTGCCCGCCGACTCCCCGGTGCTGGCCCGCGCCCTGGAGGCCGGCGCCGAACTGGACGAGGGCGAACTGCTGGTCAGCCGGACCGTCTCCGCCGAGGGACGCTCCCGCGCCCACGTCGGCGGCCGGTCGGTGCCGGTCGGCCTGCTCGCCGAGCTCGGCGAGGACCTGGTCGCCGTGCACGGCCAGACCGACCAGCAGCGGCTGCTGCGCCCCTCCCGGCAGCGCGGCGCGCTCGACCGGTACGCGGGCGAGCACGTCGCCGAGCCGCTGGCCCGCTACCGCGAGGTCTACCGGCGGCTGCGCGAGGTCTCCGCGACCCTGGAGGAGCTGACCACCCGGGCCCGTGAGCGCGCCCAGGAGGCGGACCTGCTGCGCTTCGGCCTGGACGAGATCGCCGCCGCCGAGCCGCAGGCCGGCGAGGACGCCGAGCTGGCCGCCGAGTCCGAGCGGCTCGGCCACGCCGACGCGCTCTCCTCCGCGGCGACCCTCGCGCACGCCGCCCTGGCGGGCGACCCCTCCGACCCGGAGGGGGTGGACGCGGGCACCCTGGTCGCCCAGGCCCGCCGGGCCGTCGACGCGGTCCGCCACCACGACGAGCGCCTCGCCTCCCTCGCCGACCGGCTGAACGAGGCCGGCTACCTGCTCGCCGACGTGGCGGGCGACCTCGCCGGGTACGCGGACGACCTGGACGCCGACCCGGTCCGGCTGGCCGCGGTGGAGGACCGCCGGGCGGTCCTCGCCCAGCTGCTGCGCAAGTACGCCGGCCCCGAGGGCAGCCTCGCCGAGGTGCTGGAGTGGGCCGAGGCCGGTGCGGTGCGGCTGCTGGAGCTGGACGGCGACGACGAGCGGATCGACCAGCTGGGTGCGCAGGAGACCTCGCTGCGGGCCGAGTTGGGCGAGCTGGCGGCGGAGGTCTCGGCCGCCCGGCACGCCGCGGCCGACAAGTTCGCCGCCGCGGTCTCCGCCGAACTCGCCGAACTGGCCATGCCGCACGCCCGGGTGACCTTCGCGATCAGCCAGGTCGACGACCTGTCCGGGATCGAGGTCGGCGGCCGGACCGTCGCCTACGGCTCGCACGGCGTCGACGAGGTGGAGGTGCTGCTGGCCCCGCACCCCGGCGCCCAGCCCCGGCCGATCGCCAAGGGCGCGTCCGGCGGTGAGCTGTCCCGGGTGATGCTGGCCGTCGAGGTGGTCTTCGCCGGGGCGGACCCGGTGCCGACCTACCTGTTCGACGAGGTCGACGCCGGTGTCGGCGGCAAGGCCGCCGTCGAGATCGGCCGGCGGCTCGCCAAACTGGCGCGCAGCGCGCAGGTCGTGGTGGTCACCCACCTCCCGCAGGTCGCCGCGTTCGCCGACCGGCACCTGGTGGTGGAGAAGACCAACGACGGCACGGTGACCCGCAGCGGCGTCAAGTCGCTCACCGACGAGGAGCGGGTGCGCGAACTGTCGCGGATGCTGGCCGGTCTGGAGGACTCCGAGCTGGGCCGCGCCCACGCCGAGGAGCTGCTGGCCGCCGCCCGCGCCCCGCGCACCGGCTGACGTACCGACGCCACCCTCCCCGGCCCCGGTCACACCCCCGACCGCGGGCCGGGCCCCTGGACCGCCGGGCCCGTCGCCCATCCGCGACGCGCCCGCAGGTCCGGCCGACTGTCCAAGAACCCGCCCGACCTGGCATGGTGGCGGTCGGACATTGGCTTTCCAGTCCCGAGCGCCGATTCGCGGGCCAACCCCGGGCGGCGCGAGTCGAGTGATCGAGCCGGAGCGAAACGACGTGGACCATTCCGCCAGCCGGGGCACCCCAGCCGCCCAGGAATCGGGGCAGCTGCACGTGGTGCTCGTCCTTTCAGCCGGTACCGGGGGCATCGGGGCGCACGTCCGCTCGCTCGCCCAGGGACTGGTCGCCCACGGGGTCGGCGTCACGGTCTGCGGGCCGGCCGGCACCGACGAACTCTTCGGCTACACCAAGGCCGGCGCCCGCTTCCACCAGGTCGAGATCACCCCGACCGCGGGCGCCCGCAGCGACGCGGCCGCCATCGGTGAACTGCGGCGCGCCTTCACCGGTGCCGACGTGGTGCACGCCCACGGCATGCGGGCCGGCCTGCTCGCCGACCTGGCGCTGCGCACCGCCGGCCGCTTCCCGGGCCTTCGCCCGCAGACGCCGCTGGTGGTCACCTCGCACCACGCGATGCTCGCCACCGGCATGGAGCGCCGCCTGCAGCGGCTGATGGAGCGCCGGGTGGTGCGCGCCGCCGACCTGGTCCTCGGCGCCTCCTCCGACCTGGTCGCCCGGGCGCGTGAACTCGGCGCCACCGACGCCCGGCTGGGCCCGATCGCGGCCCCGCCGATCCCGCCCGGCGAACTGGACCGCCCCGAGGCCCGCGCCGCCCTGCTCGGCGACCGGGCGGACCGTCCGGTGGTGCTCGCGGTCGGCCGCCTGGTCCCGCAGAAGGCCTTCGGGCTGCTGCTGGACGCGGCCCGCCGGCTCACCTCCCCCGAACCGCTGGTGGTGATCGCGGGCGACGGCCCGGAGGCGCAGCCGCTGCGGGAGCGGATCGCCGCCGAACGGCTGCCGGCCGAGCTGCTCGGCTACCGCACCGACGTGCCCGATCTGCTGGCCGCGGCCGACCTGGTGGCGGTCAGCAGCCGGTGGGAGGCGCGGTCGCTGGTGGTGCAGGAGGCGATGCGGGCGGGGGTGCCGGTGGTGTCCACCGCGGTCGGCGGGATTCCCGAACTGGTCGGGGACGCGGCGGTGCTGGTGCCGTACGGCGACCCCGCGGCGCTCGCGCGGGCGCTCGACGGCCTCCTCGCCGAACCCGCCCGCCGCGCCGAACTCGCCGAGGCCGGCCGCCACCAGGCCGCCACCTGGCCCGACGAGGCCGCCACCGTGGCCCAGGTCCTCTCCACCTACGACGAACTCGTCCAGCGCCCCTGAGCCGCCCCTCCGGGGGTTCTGTCTTCAAGGGCGCGGAGGGTGCTTTCAGGGGCGCTGGGGGTCCCCCCGGCCGGAGGCTGGGGGCGGAACTGCGCGAGGGCGGGAGGTCGCGGGGCTGGCCCCGGGGTCGGAGGGTGGCCTTGCAGCGCCGTTGCCGTCTTCGAGGTGGGTGCCTTCCGCCCTCGCGCAGTTCCCCGCGCCCCTGAGGAACCCCCGCGCCCCTATGAACCGGGGGTTACTGCGGGGGTTGGGGGGAGGCGTAGGCGCCTGCGCAGGCGGTGAGGCGGAGGGCGGTGTCGATCAGGGGGACGTGGCTGAAGGCCTGGGGGAAGTTGCCGACCTGGCGCTTCTCGCGCGGGTCCCACTCCTCGGCCAGCAGCCCGAGGTCGTTGCGCAGCGCCAGCAGCTTGTCGAACAGCTCCCGCGCCTCGCCGACCCGGCCGATCATCGCCAGGTCGTCGGCGAGCCAGAACGAGCAGGCCAGGAACGCCCCTTCGTGCCCGGACAGCCCGTCGACGTTGTTGCCCTGGTCGTCGTGGGTGGGGTAGCGCAGGACGAAGCCGTCCTCGGTGGACAGCTCGCGCTGGATCGCCTCGATGGTGCCGATCACCCGCTTGTCGTCCGGCGGCAGGAAGCCGACCTGCGGGATGAGCAGCAGCGAGGCGTCCAGCTCCTGGCCGCCGTAGTACTGGGTGAAGGTGTTGCGTTCGGCGTCGTAGCCCTTCTCGCAGACCTCGCGGTGAATCTCCTCGCGCAGGGCGATCCAGCGCTCCAGCGGGCCCTCGGCGGGGCTCTGCTCGATCAGCTTGATGGTGCGGTCGACGGCGACCCAGGCCATCACCTTGGAGTGGACGAAGTGCCGGCGAGGTCCGCGGACCTCCCAGATGCCCTCGTCGGGCTCGCGCCAGTGCTGCTCCAGGTACGTGATCAGCTTCAGCTGGAGCTGGTGGGCGTGGTCGTTGCGGACCATGCCGGTCATGTGGCCGAGGTGGAGGGCCTCGACGACCTCGCCGTAGACGTCGAGCTGGAGCTGGCCGGCGGCGCCGTTGCCGACCCGGACGGGCTGGGAGTTCTCGTAGCCGGGGAGCCAGTCCAGTTCGGACTCGGTGAGTTCGCGTTCGCCCGCGATGCCGTACATGATCTGCAGGTTCTCGGGGTCGCCGGCCACCGCCCGCAGCAGCCACTCGCGCCAGGCGCGGGCCTCGTCGCGGTAGCCGGTGCGCAGCAGGGAGGAGAGGGTGATGGCGGCGTCGCGCAGCCAGGTGTAGCGGTAGTCCCAGTTGCGTTCGCCGCCGAGGTCCTCGGGCAGCGAGGTGGTGGGGGCGGCGACGATGCCGCCGGTGGGGGCGTAGGTGAGGCCCTTGAGGGTGATCAGGGAGCGGACCACGGCCTCCCGGTAGGGGCCCTGGTAGGTGCACTGGGAGACCCAGTCGCGCCAGAACCGCTCGGTGGCGGCGAGGGACTCCTCGGCGTCGGGTGCGGCGGGGGCGGGCAGGTGGGAGGCCTGCCAGGTGAGGGCGAAGGCGATCCGTTCGCCCTCGCCGACGGTGAAGTCGGCGTAGGTGGTCAGGTCGCGGCCGTAGGTCTCGGCGACGCCGTCGAGCCAGACCGAGTCGGGGCCGGCCACGGCGACCGTGCGGTGGCCGCCGTCGGCCTGCTCGACCCGGTGCACCCAGGGCACGATCCGGCCGTAGCTGAACCGCATGCGCACGGCGGAGCGCATCCGGACCCGGCCCTTGATGCCTTCGACGATGCGGATCATCTGCGGGACGTCGGGGGTGCCGAGCAGGTGCCGGGGCGGCATGAAGTCGATCACCCGGACGCTGCCGCCCTGGGTGTCCCACTCGTTCTCCAGGATCAGCGAGTCGCCGCGGTAGCGGCGGCGGTCGCTGGGCAGGGCGGGGGCGGCGGCGGTGACCGGGGGGATCCGCAGGTCGCCGGTGTCGGTGAGGGCGTCGTGCGGTGCGGGCGGGGCCGAGGGGCTGGTCACCGGTTCTGCGGGGCCGATCCGCCAGAAGCCGTGTTCATCGGTGCCGAGCAGGCCCGCGAAGACGGCCGGCGAGTCGAATCTCGGCAGGCAGAGCCAGTCGACCGCGCCGTCCCTGCTGACGAGCGCGGCGGTCTGCATGTCCCCGATGAGTGCGTAGTCCTCGATACGGCCGGCCACGTGGATCTCCAGTTCGCAATTTGTGCTCGGCGACGACCGACGGCGGAGCGCGGGGTCTGCGGGGCCGGAGTGCTCGGGGCGGCACTGTGAGACCCGTGGGTGTGGAGGGACTCGCGGGGTGACCGCACGGGGTTGTGGTGGGCCCCTGGGGCGAGCGGGAGGAACTGGTACGGGAGGTTCCGGTCGCGCATCGGGGACCGAGAGGTGCCGTCCGGACCCCCTCGCCCTCCGCGTGCTCTGCTGTCGGCGATGCGTCCGTGCAGGATACGTCGAGTGGCCGGGCCGGGGCACGCGCAGCGGCTCCGGTCCGGACGCACTCACACCAATAGATCAACAGTGACGTGCGCCGCGGCCGCGCGAAACCACCCGGTCCGGCCATCCGGAGATGATCCTTCCGGGCCATCCGCACCACCCGCCCGCGCGCTGCGGCGAGCCGCCCGTGACGGGCGCCGGCGGGCGCGCCGGGCCCCGGCCGAACGCGTCCTGTCCAGGTCGCTGATACCCTGGTATCCCGTGGACTGGTGGGAAAACCACCTCGGATCCGCCGACTCGACGACCCCGCCGGGCCTCCCGGCCGAGCACCTCCTCCCCGTCACGAAGGGAGGGCCGCTCCTCGTCGGGGCGACGGCGGACCGCCCGGGTGAACCGCCCACCGGCGTCACCCTCGACACGCGACCCACGGGAGCCCCCTCTTGGCACAGCCCCATTCCGGCAAGGCGGCCAGCAGCCGCGCCGTGACGACCAAGCACCTCTTCGTCACCGGGGGTGTCGCCTCTTCGCTCGGCAAGGGCCTCACCGCCTCGAGCCTCGGTGCGCTGCTCAAGGCGCGCGGCCTGCGCGTGACCATGCAGAAGCTCGACCCGTACCTGAACGTGGACCCGGGCACCATGAACCCGTTCCAGCACGGCGAGGTCTTCGTCACCGACGACGGCGCCGAGACCGACCTGGACATCGGCCACTACGAGCGGTTCCTGGACACCAACCTGCACGGCTCGGCCAACGTCACCACCGGCCAGGTCTACTCCACGGTGATCGCCAAGGAGCGCCGCGGCGAGTACCTGGGCGACACCGTCCAGGTCATCCCGCACATCACCAACGAGATCAAGTCCCGGATCCGCCGGATGGCGACCGAGGACGTGGACGTGGTGATCACCGAGGTCGGCGGCACCGTCGGCGACATCGAGTCGCTGCCGTTCCTGGAGGCGGTCCGCCAGGTCCGCCACGAGGTCGGCCGGGACAACGTGTTCTTCGTGCACGTCTCCCTGCTGCCGTACATCGGCCCCTCGGGCGAGCTGAAGACCAAGCCGACCCAGCACTCGGTCGCGGCCCTGCGCAACATCGGCATCCAGCCGGACGCCATCGTGCTGCGCGCCGACCGCGAGGTGCCGCAGGCCATCAAGCGCAAGATCTCGCTGATGTGCGACGTGGACGAGGAGGCCGTGGTCGCGGCCATCGACGCCAAGTCGATCTACGACATCCCCAAGGTGCTGCACGGCGAGGGCCTGGACGCCTACGTGGTGCGCCGCCTCGACCTGGCCTTCCGGGACGTGGACTGGACCGTCTGGGACGACCTGCTGCGCCGGGTCCACGAGCCCCAGCACATCGTCAAGGTCGCGCTGGTCGGCAAGTACATCGACCTGCCCGACGCGTACCTGTCGGTCACCGAGGCGCTGCGCGCGGGCGGTTTCGCCAACAACGCGCGGGTCGAGATCAAGTGGGTCGCCTCGGACGACTGCCTGACCCCCGAGGGCGCCCAGGAGCAGCTCGGCGACGTGGACGCGGTCTGCATCCCCGGCGGCTTCGGTGACCGCGGGGTGGACGGCAAGGTCGCCGCGATCACCTTCGCCCGGGAGAACAAGGTCCCGCTGCTGGGCCTGTGCCTGGGTCTGCAGTGCGTGGTCATCGAGGCGGCCCGCAACCTGGCCGGCCTGCCGGAGGCCAACTCCACCGAGTTCGACGCGGCCGCCAAGTACCCGGTCATCTCCACCATGGCCGAGCAGCTGGCGATCGTCGACGGCAAGGGCGACCTGGGCGGCACCATGCGCCTGGGCCTGTACCCGGCCAAGCTCGCCGAGGGCTCGATCGTGCGCGAGGTCTACGGCGGCGAGCAGTACGTGGACGAGCGCCACCGCCACCGCTACGAGGTCAACAACGCCTACCGCGCCGACCTGGAGAAGACCGGCCTGCAGTTCTCCGGCCTGTCCCCCAAGGGCGACCTGGTCGAGTACGTCGAGTACCCGCGCGAGGTCCACCCCTACCTGGTCGCCACCCAGGCGCACCCGGAGCTGAAGTCGCGTCCGACCCGCCCGCACCCGCTGTTCGCGGGTCTGGTGGCGGCCGCCATCAAGATCAAGACCGGCGCCGAGCAGGCGTAGTCGCACCCGACGGCGGCCACCCGGGGATCCCCCGAGTGGCCGCCGTCGTGTTGTCCGTCCCCGGCGGCGATGGCATAGATTGTGTCGCACTGACGAAAAGGGGATTCGCGATGACCGACGTGCAGCAGTCCACGACCGAGGTGCAGCAGCAGATCCGGGACCTGGAGGAGCAGTGGCCGGTCCGGGCCACCGAGACCCCGTTCCAGGGCCGGGTCACGGGGGTGCGGACGGACGAGGTCCTGATGCCCGACGGCAGCTACGCCCGCCGCGACTACCAGACGCACCCCGGCTCGGTCTCGGTGCTCGCCCTCGACGACCAGCAGCGGGTGCTGATCCTGCGCCAGTACCGCCACCCGGTGCGCCAGCGGTTGTGGGAACTGCCGGCCGGCCTGCTGGACGTGCCGGGGGAGAACCCGCTGCACGCCGCCCAGCGCGAGCTCTACGAGGAGGCCCACCTGCGGGCCCGCCGGTGGCGCGTCCTGGTGGACTTCTACACCTCGCCCGGCGGCACCGACGAGGCGCTGCGGCTGTTCCTGGCGACCGACCTGGCCGACGCCGAGGGCGAGCGCTACGCCGCGCACGGCGAGGAGCTGGAGATCGAGACCGCCCGGGTGCCGGTCGAGGAGCTGGTCCGGCTGATCCTGGCCGGCGGACTGCACAACCCGACCCTGATCACCGGCACCCTCGCGCTGTACGCGGCCCTCACCGGCCCGGGCCTGGACTCGCTGCGGCCGGCCGACGTGCCGTGGCCGGCCCGTCCCTTCCCGGCCGCCTGACGCGGCACCCCGTCCGGGCCCGCGCCGCCGGGCCGCCGCCGTTCGGGTGCGTCCGGTGGCGGTTGTTGATCCGCCGGGGTGATTTGCCCGTTGGTACTACCGGGCGGCAGCTCGGCACCGCGGTGCGCGCGAACTACGCTTCGCGGACAGGGTCCCTCGTACCGGGCCCGGTCTGCTGGGCGACTGGTCGGGAGTGGCGCAGGTGGCGAGGAAGACGGCGACGGTGGACGCACCGCCCCCCGGGTCCCAGGTGAACGACATGCTGCCCGCGGGGGCGGAGCCGTTCGTCGGCCGCCGTACCGAGCTGGCCGCGCTGGCGGCCGCCGCCGCGCGGCCGGTGCCGGGCCGCGGCCGGCTGGTGGTGCTCGCGGGCAGGCCCGGTTCGGGCCGCACCGCGCTCGCCGTCCGGTACGCCCGCACCGCGGCCGCCGAGTTCCCGGACGGCCTGCTGTTCGCCCGGCTGTCCGCACCCGACGGCAGCCCGGTCGAGCCCGGCCGGGCCGCCCGCCGCCTGCTGGAGCAGCTGGACGCGGTGCCCGAGGGGCTGCTGCCCGCCGACCCCGGGGCCGAGGACCCGGCCTGTGCGGCGCTGCGGGCGGCGCTGGCCGGCCGCCGGTTGCTGATCCTGCTGGACGAGGTCCGGGAGGCCGCGCAGCTGCTGCCGCTGCTCGCCGACGAGCCCGGCTGCCTGGTGCTGGCCACCACCACCGGCCCGCTGACCGGGATCGACGCGATCGATCCGGTCATCCTCGGCGGCCTCGACCAGCCGTCCGCGATCGACCTGCTCGGCCGGCTGATCGGCGGCACCCGGATCAGCTGCGACCCGGTCGGCGCCGCCGACCTCGCCGAGGCCTGCGCCTCGCGCCCGGCGGCCCTGCGGCTGGTCGCCACCCGGCTGCGGGGCGACGCCCGCGCGGCCGTCACCGACGCCGCGGCGGAGCTGGCCCCGCCGGAGCGAGACGCGGCCCCGCGGTCCCCGAAGGCGCCCGGCGCCGCCCGGCCCAGGAGCCGCCGCCAGGGCGGTGCCCGCCAGGCCAGGGAGCTGCTCCCGGCCGAGCCGGTGGCGGTGCCGGACACCGACCCGCTGGTGGCGGCGTTCGACCTGGTCTACCGCGGACTGCCCGCGCCGGCCGCCCGGATGCTGCGGATGCTCACCCTGGCGCCCGGGCAGTCCGCCGACCTGCGGACGGCGTCCGCGCTGGTCGGCTGCCCGGCGCCGGAGGCCGGCACCCAGCTGGAGAAGCTGGCCGGCCAGGAGCTGCTGGAGCGCGAACCGGACGCGGCGGACGGCACCAAGCGCTACCGGGTGCCCGGGAGGCTGTACCCGAGGTTGGTGGAGCTGCGGGCCGAGCGTGACCGCCCGGCCGAGGTCGAGCTGGCCCGGGCCCGGCTGCTGGAGCGCCTGGTCAGACTGGTCGACTCGGCGCGGCTGCTGCTGGACCGCACGGCCGGCGACAACCCCGACCCGCTGCCCGGCCCGCTGCGGCTGCGCAGCGCCGCCCAGGCGGCCGGCTGGCTGGCCGGCGAGCGGGACCGGCTGCTGGGCGCGGTCCGGGACGCGATCGGCCAGGGCGACCTGGACGGTTCCGCGGGGCGGCTGGTGACGGCGCTGCTGCGCGCGCTGCCGCTGACCGGCGCCGCCGCCCCCGCCGACCTGTACCAGCTGCACGGGCTGGTGCAGCGGGTGGCCGAGCGGCAGGCGGCCCCGCGCCGGGCGGCGGCGGCCCTGCTCAACCTCGGGGACCTGCAGGCGGCCGAGGGCCACTGGGCCAGGGCCGAGGAGCACTACCGGGCGGCCCTCGAGCACGCCCGCACCGCCGGTGACGAGAGCGCCTGCGCCCGCGCCCTGGAGGGCACCGGCGGCTGCCACCGGGCGCTCGGCGACCCGGTCAGGGCCGCCGACTGGTACGGCCGGGCGCTGGCGTTGCGGCAGGGTCTCGGCGACCAGCGGGCCGAGGCCCGGCTGCTGGTGCGCACCGCCGAGGCGCACGCCGCGCAGCGGCGCTTCGACGAGGCGGTGCGCGAGTACCGGGCGGCGGCCGCGGTGCTGCGCAGGCTCGGCGAGGACACGGCCGCGGCGGCCCTGGCGCAGGCCGTGGAGCGGCTGCGGCGGCTGGTCGACGGTGAGGGGTATCTGCTGGTTTCGGAGTAGTGTCGATTAAGGGCGTTTCGCCCCACATTGACACCTAGATCGTGATGCAAGCCTACGAAACTGCCAACGTGTCCGGCAGATTTATTCAGTTTGGAAGGCTGACGGATCCACTGGGCTTCATTACACTCGACTCCAGTCGCGCAGCGATCCGTGCCCCGGCCTGTCCCGGAGGCTTCCCCGTGCGCGTCACCCGCCGGTCTTCCCCGGCCGGGACCCCCAGGTAAGAGGGACGTGTTTAGCCGTGAAGGTCGGCATCCCCCGCGAGGTCAAGAACCACGAGTACCGCGTGGCCATCACGCCTGCCGGCGTGCATGAGCTGGTCCGCAACGGCCACGAGGTCTACATCGAGGACAACGCCGGCATTGGCTCCTCGATCCCGAACGAGGAGTACGTGGCGGCCGGTGCCGCCATCCTCCCCACCGCCGACGAGGTGTGGGCCACCGCCGACCTGCTGCTGAAGGTCAAGGAGCCCATCGCGCAGGAGTACCACCGCCTGCGCAAGGGTCAGACCCTCTTCACGTACCTCCACCTGGCGGCCGACCGGGCCGGGACCGACGCGCTGATCGCCTCCGGCACCACCGCCATCGCGTACGAGACCGTGCAGCTCGCCAACGGCGCCCTGCCGCTGCTCGCCCCGATGTCCGAGGTCGCGGGCCGGCTGGCCCCGCAGGTCGGTTCGTACCACCTGATGCGCCCGGCCGGCGGCCGCGGCACCCTGCCCGGCGGTGTGCCCGGCACCCACCCGGCGAAGGCCGTCGTCATCGGTGGTGGCGTCTCCGGCTGGCACGCGGCCACCATCGCCATCGGCATGGGCTACGAGGTGACCCTGCTCGACCGCGACATCAACAAGCTGCGCGAGGCCGACAAGATCTTCGGCACGAAGATCAAGGCCATCATGTCCAACAGCTTCGAGCTGGAGAAGGCCGTCCTGGAGGCGGACCTTGTGATCGGCGCCGTGCTGATCCCGGGCGCCAAGGCCCCCAAGCTGGTCACCAACGAGCTGGTCTCCCGGATGAAGCCGGGCTCCGTGCTGGTCGACATCGCGATCGACCAGGGCGGCTGCTTCGAGGACTCCCGCGCCACCACGCACGCCGAGCCGACCTTCGAGGTCCACAACTCGGTCTTCTACTGCGTGGCCAACATGCCGGGCGCCGTCCCGAACACCTCCACCTACGCGCTGACCAACGCGACGCTGCCGTACGTCGTCGAGCTGGCCAACCGCGGGTGGAAGGAGGCGCTGCGCCGGGACGCCTCGCTCGCCAAGGGCCTGAACGTGCACGAGGGCCAGATCACCTACGGTGCGGTCGCCGAGGCCTTCGGCCTGGAGTCCGTCTCCCTGGACAGCGTCCTCGCCTGACGCCGCCCCCGTCCGTACGCCCCCGGCCCGCTTCCCTCGGGCCGGGGGCGTTCGGCATGCCCACGGCCGGGGTGGCCGGGTGGTGACCCCGGGATGTCAATTTATGTGCATCATGTCACCCGCCCTGTGGACCGGGTGTTCTGACCGGCCCTCGGGAAGTGCCCGGGGTCCGCAGAAACGTTAGGGTCACAAGCCCTGCCATCCCTTGACAGATACCTGGTCGGCCGCCGACACATCCGGCCCACTACCGTGGATTGTGTTGCTGCGAACGCCCGAAACGGCCTAGAGTCGCAAACCGTCGGCTAGCTGCCACGCTGACGAATCGACTTAGAGTCCTGGAAACCCAAGGAGGTAAGACGACTTGTGAATGAGTCGACATTTGCTCCCGGGGGTGGTCAGCCAGGACTGGCGGAGCACGCAGCCGGACAGTCGAACGAGGAGCTCACCGCCCGGCAGGCCGCGGTGGGCACGGTGGAGGTCGGCTCGGTGGCGGTCCGCACCTTCGAGGCGCGTCAGCACACCGCCCCCTCCGCCACCCCCGCCGACCTGGACGCCGAGTTCGCCGCCTACGGGCTGGCCTACAACGAGCTCGGCTACGGCCCGTACGACGACCCGGACGCCGAGTACGAGCCGGACCCCGAGTACGCCGCCACCCTGGCCCCCGACGCCGCCCGCCAGCGCCGCGAGCGGGTCGGCCCGACCGGCCGCCCGCTGCCGTACTTCCCGATCCCGGCGCCGCTGGCCGAGCACGGCCCCGCGCAGATCATCGCGATGTGCAACCAGAAGGGCGGGGTCGGCAAGACCACCTCGACCATCAACCTGGGCGCCGCCCTCGCCGAGTACGGCCGCCGGGTCCTGCTGGTCGACTTCGACCCGCAGGGCGCGCTCTCGGTGGGCCTGGGCGTCAACCCGATGGAACTCGACGTCACGGTCTACAACCTGCTCATGGAGCGGGGTCTGACGGCCGATGAGGTGCTGCTGAAGACCGCCGTCCCCGGCATGGACCTGCTGCCCTCCAACATCGACCTGTCGGCCGCCGAGGTGCAGCTGGTCAGCGAGGTGGCCCGGGAGTCCGCGCTGGCGCGGGCGCTCAAGCCGCTGCTGCCGGACTACGACTACGTCATCATCGACTGCCAGCCCTCGCTGGGCCTGCTGACGGTCAATGCCCTGACGGCCGCTCACAGCGTCATCGTGCCGCTGGAGTGCGAGTTCTTCGCGCTGCGCGGGGTGGCGCTGCTCACCGAGACCATCGAGAAGGTCTGCGAGCGGCTCAACCCGGAGCTGCGCCTGGACGGCATCCTGGCCACCATGTACGACTCCCGCACCGTGCACAGCCGCGAGGTGCTGGCGCGCGTGGTCGAGGCCTTCGGGGAGCACGTCTTCCACACCGTCATCGGCCGGACCGTGCGGTTCCCGGAGACCACCGTGGCCGGCGAGCCGATCACCACGTACGCCACCAACTCGGTCGGTGCCGCCGCCTACCGTCAGCTCGCCAGGGAGGTGCTCGACCGGTGCCGCCCCGTCGAGTGAGTCTCCCGGGGGCCGACGAGCTGTTCCGGGCCACCGGGGGGATGGCCCTGTCGCCCTCCCTCAGGTCGGCCGAGGCGTCGGCGGCCCGAGCGGAGACCGCCCGAGCGGCCGAGGCGGCCAGGAAGGCCGATCAGGCCTCCGGGGCACCCGAGGTACCGGCGGCCCGTCCCGAGCCGCACAGCGGCCCCGCGGACGCCTCCTCGGCGGCCGTACGGCACGCCGGCGGCGAGGAGCAGGCGGCCGAGGCCGCCCGGCGGCCCCGCCAGCGCGGCCGCGGCGCCCGCCGGCCGACCGGCCGGGAGCGGCACGACGAGAAGATCACCGTGTACGTCTCCGCCGAGGAACTGATGGACCTCGAGCACGCCCGCCTGGTGCTGCGCGGCGAGCACGGCCTCGCGGTCGACCGCGGCCGGGTGGTCCGCGAGGCCATCTCGGTGGTGCTGGCCGACCTGGAGCAGCGCGGCGAGGCGAGCATCCTGGTCCGGCGGCTGCGCGGGCGCTGACGCCCGCCGTCCGCGTGTCGCGGGCCCCGGGGCGGGGCGCGGGCGGGGCCCGCGCGAAGATGGACGTCCATGTCCAGCACCGCCCACCCCCCGGTCAGCACCGCCCCCGCGCCCGCCGAGGCCGACGGGCGCGGTGGCTTCCAGGTGCGGCTGGACAACTTCGAGGGCCCGTTCGACCTGCTGCTCAGCCTGATCGCCAAGCACAAACTGGACGTCACCGAGGTGTCGCTGTCCAGGGTCACCGACGAGTTCGTCGCCCACATCCGGGCGATGGGCCCGGACTGGGACCTGGACGCGGCCACCGAGTTCCTGGTGGTCGCGGCCACCCTGCTCGACCTGAAGGCGGCCCGGCTGCTGCCCGCCGCCGAGATCGAGGACGAGGAGGACCTGGCCCTGCTGGAGGCCAGGGACCTGCTGTTCGCCCGGCTCCTGCAGTACCGCGCGTACAAGGAGGCGGCGGCGGTCCTCGCCGCGCGCTGGGCCGCCGAACTGCGGCAGCGGCCCCGGACGGTCGGCCTGGAGCCGCACCACGCCGCACTGCTGCCCGAGGTGGTGCTCACCGTCGGCCCGGCCCGGCTCGCCGAACTCGCGGCGCGGGCGATGACGCCCAGGCCGGAGCCGGCCGTCTACGTCGACCACATCCACACCCCGGCGGTCAGCGTCCGCGAGCAGGCCGCGGTGGTGGTCGACCGGCTCACCGCGCTCGGCGAGGCCACCTTCGGCCGGCTGGTCGACGACGCCGGGAACACCCTGGTGGTGGTCGCCCGCTTCCTGGCCCTGCTGGAGCTCTACCGGGAGAAGGTGCTGGACTTCGACCAGCCCGAGGCGCTCGGTGAGCTGCTGGTGCGCTGGATCGCCGAGGCGGACCGGCAGGTCGAGGTCACCGACGAGTTCGACCGCCCGCCCGGGGAGCCGGAACAGCGGGACACGGCACCGGACACCGCACGGGACACGGGACGGGACACGGCGCAGAAGGACGGTGGGCAGCGGTGAGCGACGAACGGTCCGGGCAGCCCCGGCGGGCGCTCGGCCTGCCCGGCCAGGCGCGGCCCGAGGAGTGGCAGGAGTCCGCCCACGAGGCGGAGGAGCGCGCCGAGGCGCTCGCCCGCCTCGCGCAGCAGGCGGCCGCGGAGGCCGCTGCCGGGGAGGCCGAGAACGCCGGGGAGGCCGGGGAGGCCGGGGAGGCCGGACAGGCTGCCCCGGCGCCCGGGACGGTGGAGGTGCCCGCGCAGGCCGTGGCGCCCGCGGCGGCGGACGGGCCGGACCCCGACGCCCCCCGGGTGCCGCTGCGGGCCGCGCTGGAGGCGGTGCTGATGATCGCCGACCAGCCGGTGCCGGAGGGCCACCTGGCCTCCGTGCTGGAGCGTTCCCGGGCCGAGGTGGCCGCCACGCTGCGCGAACTGGCCGCCGAGTACACCTTCCAGGGCCGCGGCTTCGACCTGCGGCAGGTGGCCGGGGGCTGGCGGTTCTACACCCGGGCCGACTGCGCGCCGGCCGTCGACCGCTTCGTGCTGGACGGCCAGCAGGCCCGGCTCACCCAGGCCGCACTGGAGACGCTGGCGGTCGTCGCCTACCGGCAGCCGGTGTCGCGCGGCAGGGTCTCAGCGGTACGTGGTGTGAACTGTGACGGCGTGATGCGTACCCTGGTACAGCGAGGACTGGTGGAAGAAGCCGGCTCCGAGCCCGAAACAGGTGCGATCCTGTATCGGACGACGAACTACTTCCTGGAACGGATGGGGCTGCGCGGCTTGCACGAGCTGCCGGAGCTTGCGCCCTTTCTGCCCGAGGTCGACGACGTGGAAGCGGAGTCCCTCGAAGGCACGGTGATCGCGGAGGCGGTCGCGGCCGCGCAAGCGGCGGGCGACCGCGACGAGGCGGGTCGGGAAGTGCGGTGAGGTCGGCCGGCACGACTTGCACATCCCAAGACGGAACACGACGTACGGACATTTGATGCGTAGCAGTGGCAACGGCAGGAACAGCAGCGGCGGCGGCCAGGGCGGCCGCAGCGGCGGTCAGGGGCGGGGCGGCCAGGGGCAGGGCGGCGGCGGTCGCAGCGGCGGCTCGTCGTACGGCGGCGGCAGCGGCCGTCCCGGCTCCGGTGGCGGCGCCGGGCGCGGCGGCTCGTACGGCGGCGGCTCCGGCTCCGGCGGCGGCCGTGGTGGCTCCGGCAGCTCCGGCGGCTTCTCCCGCGACCGGCGTGACGACCGGCGGGACGACCGGCGGGACGACCGCCGGGACGACCGGCGCGGCGAGGAGCGCCGTTACCCGGACCGCCCGCTGCGCCCCGAGGAGCGCCGCTACGACCGCCCCGAGTTCGGTGGCGGCCCGAACGCGACCCCGAGCCGCGGCAGCTACGCCGCGCGTCGCCCGTCCCCGGCGCCCAAGCCGCGCCGCGAGGGCCAGGGTGCGCCCGGCGACCCGCGCCGCCAGCCGCAGCGCTCGCGCGAGCTGCAGGCCCGGATCGAGGACGCGGTGCTGGCCCGGCACGACAAGCCGGCCGTCAAGCTGCCCAAGACCTTCGGCGAGCCCGAGGGCGAGCGGCTGCAGAAGGTGCTGGCCCGGGCCGGCATCGGCAGCCGCCGCGCCTGCGAGGAGCTGATCGAGCAGGGCCGGGTCGCGGTCAACGGCAAGCAGGTCACCGAGCAGGGCAAGCGGGTCGACCCGGAGAACGACGAGATCAAGGTCGACGGTCTGACCGTCGCCACCCAGTCGTTCCTGTTCTTCGCGCTCAACAAGCCGGCCGGCGTGGTCTCCACCATGGAGGACCCGGACGGCCGTCAGTGCCTCGGCGACTACGTGACCAACCGGGAGACCCGGCTGTTCCACGTCGGGCGCCTGGACACCGAGACCGAGGGCATCATCCTGCTCACCAACCACGGCGAGCTGGCCCACCGGCTGACCCACCCGAAGTACGGCGTCACCAAGACCTACCTGGCCGCCATCCAGGGCCCGATCCCGCGTGACCTGGGCAAGAAGCTGTCGCAGGGCATCGAGCTGGAGGACGGCTTCGCCCGCGCCGACAGCTTCAAGGTGGTCTCCAACATCGGCAAGAACTACCTGGTCGAGGTGACCCTGCACGAGGGCCGCAAGCACATCGTCCGGCGGATGCTCGCCGAGGTGGGCTACCCGGTGGACAAGCTGGTGCGCACCCACTTCGGTCCGATCGCGCTCGGCGACCAGAAGTCGGGCTGGCTGCGCCGCCTGACCAACCCCGAGGTCGGCCGGCTGATGAACGAGGTCGGCCTGTAGGGTCTGCCGCTGTTCCCCGGGCCCCTCCGTCGCTGGTGGAGGGGCCCGGGTGCTTTTGCCAGAGCTTGGTGTGAGCCTCGCCGCAGTGCCTTGTCAGCGCGCGGATCCGTGGCACAGGATGGCCACGAAAACTCGCCTTCTTCGATGGCGTAATCGCGCCACGGCGGAGCCGTGGCCGGGGGTGGGGGAAGGAGCGGCATGCTCGACGCATTCGGAGTGCTCGGCCTCGGACGGCCGGACGGGCAGGTGTACGCGGAGCTGGTGATCGCACCGCAGTCGACCGCGGGGGAGCTGGCCGACCAGTGCGGTCTGACGCTCCGGCAGAGCCAGGACGCGCTCGACCGGTTGGCCGACCAGGGGATGGCCACCCGGGCGCCGGTGGACCGCGACCGCTACCTGGCGGTCGCCCCGGACGTCGCCATCGGCACCCTGATCGGCCACCGCGAGGCCCAGCTGCGCAGCGCCCGGGCCGAGATGCACCGGCTGATGGACGCCTTCCGGGAGGCCTCCCGGTTCACCGACCCGGCGCACTCGGTGGAGGTGCTCACCGGCGGTGAGGCCATCGCCCAGCGGCTGGAGCACCTGATCGAGACCAGCCACTACCAGGTCCGCGGGTTCGACTGCCCGCCGTACATCCAGGACCCGGTGGCCAACCTGCCCCGGCAGCGGGCCAAGCTCCGCTCCGGGATCCGGTTCCGCACGGTCTTCGACAAGGAGGCCATCGCCTGGCCGGGGCGGCTGGAGAAGGAGATCCTGGTCGGCGTCGAGGACGGCGAGGAGGCCCGGGTCCGGCCCACCCTGCCGATGAAGATGATGATGTCGGACGACCGGATGGCGATCATCCCGATCAGTGTCGGCGACGCCGTCCTGGACGCCGCGTACGTGATCCACCCGTCGGCTCTGCTCCAGGCGCTCGACGCGCTGTTCGAGGCGGAGTGGGAACGGGCGGTACCGCTGCAGACCGCGATCGGCGACGGCGACGGTGTGGCCGGCCCCGACGCCGACCACCTCAAGCTGCTCGGCCTGCTGGCCGCGGGCCTGACCGACGAGTCGATCGCCCGCTCGCTCGGCTGGAGCGCCCGCACCACCCAGCGCCGGCTGCAGGGCCTGATGCGGGAGCTGGGCGCCACCACCCGCTTCCAGGCGGGCATGGCGGCCCGTGAGCGCGGCTGGCTCTAGCGCGCCGGGCCTGCCCCGGCCGTGGCGGCGGGGCCCGACGGTCGCGGCGGGCGCGGCCGGTCAGCTCCAGGGGATCAGGGTGGCCCAGAGCCCGTCCGGTCCGCGTTCGAGCTTCTCCAGTCCGAGCACCGCGGTGCGGTTGAGCCGGCCGTAGATGTGCGGGAACAGCGCGCCGGGCGTGGCTCCGGGCGGCGGCCCGCCGGTGGCGGCCTCCCACTTCACCATCGGCTCGACCAGGCTGTCCTCGATCAGCAACGCCATCAGCGGGTCGGGCGTGTCCCGGTAGAAGGCGTTGGCCACGGCCAGCAGGGTCGGCTCGTCGGGCGAGCAGTGGATGAAGCCGTCGGTGAGCAGCGAGGCCGCCGTGTAGGGCCGGCCGGGGTCGCGCAGCCAGTCGTCGAGGGGGGCGAGATGGTAGATCATGCCTCTTTTGTACCGGATGGGTACCGGAGTTGACGGCGTGGATCCTGCCGGCCGCGCCCCGGCCCCCCGGTCACCGGCCCGCCCGGGGACGGATCACAGGCCCGCCACCTTCGCCGTGCCCGACACCTCGTACACCAGCGTGACGGTACGGCGGCCGCCCGGCGGCAGCGCCACCTGCCAGCGGACGATGCCCTCGGCGTCCAGCTCGTCCGGGGCCGGGACGCACGACTCCTTGCGCAGCCGGACCTCGACGGCCGACACCTCGGAGACCGGGATCCGCTCGCGGACCGCCACCACCTGCTCGTCATGCTCCTCCGGACCGGAGAAACGGGACAGGTGCAGCCGTACGGTCCGGGTGACCACGGTGCGCTGGGTCAGCCCGGCCGATGCCCGGCTCTCCTCGGTCTCCCGGACCACCCGGTAGCCGTCCGAGCTGCCGAAGGCCAGCTCGGCGGGGGCGCCGGGAGCGGTGAAGGCCAGCTCGCCGCGGCCGGTGAAGCCGCTGCCGCGGATCAGGTCGACCGGTCCGGCCAGCAGCGCGTGCCCGGAGTCGTTGCGGAACCGGACCACCTGGGTGACCAGCGGGGACAGCTCCGGCGCGCAGGCGTACTCGCTGCTCGCGGTGGTGTCGAGGACGTCCAGCGGGATCCGGTGCGCCCGGCCGTCGGCCGGCACCGAGACGGCGTGCGGCGCCCGCAGCACCCGGACCTCGCCGCCGTCGTCCACCCCGGGCAGACCGTCCAGCGGCGCCGGGCCGGTGCTGCCGATCTCCTCCTCGCGCAGCTCCACCTCGACCGTGCGGCGCTCCTCGGCGGAGCGCTCGCGCAGGGTCAGCCGGTCCTCGGCGAGCCTCGGCGGGTCGGTGGCCAGCGCGGACCGGGCGGTGGAGAAGGACATCCGCGCCCCCGACCAGTCCTCGCCGGTGCGCTGCCAGACCACCGCCTCGGTCTCCAGCCGCAGCCCGTCCCCGGCCAGGGTGGCCCGGTAGGCGGGTCGCCACAGCGCGCACGGCGTCAGGTGGCCGAGCCGCAGCCCGGCCGGACCCGCGGCCTGCGCCTGCACGGTCAGCTCGACGTACGCGACCAGTTCGGCGGGGTCCTGCTCGGCCTCGTCCAGGGCGCGGACGGCCTCGGCCAGCTCGTCGGAGAGCGCGGCCAGCCGGGCCCGGGAGGCCCGCAGCCGCTCGCCGCAGTCCTCGCGTTCGGCGTCGGCCCGGTCCAGCTCGCGGGACCACCGGGCCCGCTCCACCTCGCCGAGCCCGGCGCCCTCGCCGATCTCCCGCAGCAGGTCGGCGGCCAGCTGCCCGAGCAGGACGAGCCGCGCCTGCAGCCGCTCCTGCTGCCGGACCTCGGCGAGCCGGTCCCGGGTCAGGGCGTGGATCCGGTGCCGCAGCGGCGAGTCGTCGTCGGTGGGCGGCAGCGGCGCGCGCGGGGTCCAGTTGCGGACCAGCCGTACGTCCAGCACCTTGGCCGGGGCGCCCGCACCTGCGCCCGCACCCGGGCCCGCACCTGCTTCCGGGCCCGCGGGCGTCAGCTCGGCGTGCAGGGTGCGGTCGACGGCCAGCGCGGTGACCGGCCCGAGGCGCAGCCGCTGGACCCCGGCGGCCAGGTCGAGGACGGTGGTCCGCTCGACCTGGGCGCGGTCCTCCAGGCAGGTGACGGCCGTGACCGGCAGGGGGATCGGTGCGGCGGGCGCCGTGGCGTCCGGGCGGGTGGTCGGCTCGGTGGTCATGGGTGTCAGCTCCTGCGGTTGCCGTCGACCAGGGCCTTGCCGGCCGGGATGCGGATCTCGTAGCCGCCGTCGAGTTCGGCGGTGCCGCCCGCGGGCAGCTCCACCCGCCACAGCCGGGCGCTCGGCGGGTAGTTCCCGGACGGCTGCTCGGGCGCCCGCCAGCCGGCCCGCTCCTCGATCCGGACGTCCGGGTCGGAGCTGACCGGCACCCGCTCGCGGACCTCCACGACGGCCGGCCGCGACAGACGGTTGGCCAGCTCGATGTGGACCCGGTGGTCGAGCACGGTGGTGTTGTTGAGCATCCCGGCGGTGGACTCGCGCAGCTCGGTGCGGCGCGCCACCCGGATGCCCTCCGCGAGGCCGAGGCCCACCCGCCGGCTGCCGCCGGGGGCGAGGGTCGGCAGCGCGGCGGTGAACAGGTGCTCGTCGTCGACCGACACCTCCACCGGGCCCGCGAGCAGCGCCTGGTCGGTGGCGTTGTCCAGCACCAGCGTCGCGTACACGGCCTCCTCGACGGCCGGCACGCAGACGTACTCGGTGCGCACCCCGACCGGCAGCACGGCGACCGTGACGGTGTGCCAGGTGCCGTCGGACGGGATGTCGGCCGGCGCGGCCGCGTCGAAGCGGTGGTCGAACGAGCCGGCCGACTCGCGCGGACGCACGGCGTGGCCCGGCAGCGGCAGGGCCGCCACCTGCTCGGCCCGGCGGCGGTACTCGGCGGCGACCAGGTCGGTGCTCTGCCGGGGCAGCAACTGCCCGCGGCGCGAGCCGGTCCCGCCGGGTCCTGCCAGGGTGAGCGCGGCGTAGTCGAGCAGCGCCGCGTCCGGCCGCGGGGGGCCCGGCGGCGGAGGCGGCGGGGACGGCTCGTACGGCTTCTTGGCGAGCGGCTCGGCGGCCACCCGGGACCGCAGGGCGTCGGCCCGCGGCGCGCTGCCGCCGAAGCCCGCCGACCGGGCGGGCATCGCCGCCTGCGGGGCCGGCGGCGGCGCTCCGCCCGGGGCGGCGGGCCAGGGGGCGGCCGGGGGTTCCGGGGCGTCGAGCATGCCGCCGTAGCCACCCGCCGCACCGCCCACCGCGACCGGGGCCGGCGGCGGGGCGGCGAAGGGCACGGCGGCGGCCGGTGCGACGGGCGGCGGCAGCGGGAAGTCCCGGCCGGCGGCGGGCGCCGGGCCCGCCGCGTCGTAGTCCGCGAACAGGCCGGCCAGCCCCGCGGGTGGCTCGCGCCACCCGGACGGCGCAGGCGCCTCCTGGCGGCGGCCGATCCGGACCGACCGCAGCCTCGGCAGCTCGGTGCGGCGCCGCAGGTCCGCGGTGGACAGCGACAGCCGGACACCCGTCCAGTCCTCGCCCGAGCGCTGCGCCACCGAGGCGCGCAGGACCAGCTCCGCGGTGGGTTCGCCCTGGCGGTGGCCCAGCCGGTAGGTCGGCACCCAGACCGCGCCGGGCACGCCGTACTCCAGCTCCAGCTCGACCACGTCGGTGCCGGCACCGACGACCGCCAGGAGGGCGGTCGCGCTGGTCGCCACCGGCCGTGCCGGAGCGGCGTCGGAGGCCCGCGACAGCTCGTCCTCGGCGACGGCGAGCGCGTGCTCGGCCAGCCGCAGGTCCTCGGTCAGCGCGGCGGCCCGCTCGTGCAGAGCGGCCAGCCGCTCGTCGACGAAGTCGGCCAGTTCCAGCCAGGCCTCAGCGGGCGTACGGCGGTGCGGCTCCTCGCGGCGGCGCGGCGGCGGGACGGCCCGCAGCGCGGAGACCTCCGCGATCAGCCCGAGCTGGCGGCTGTGCCGCTCGTCCGCCGCGTCCCGCGCGTCGCGGGCGAGTTCCAGGCGGCGGCGCAGCTCGGGCAGGTCGCCGGGGTCGTGGAGCTCCGCCTCGACCTCCAGCCTGGCCTCCGTCACCCGCGCGCCGCCCCCGCCGAGCACCCGGGCCCGCAGCGAACCCGCGTCCAGCGACCGCGGCAGCCCGGTGAGCCGGACCCGGCCGTCCGGCGGTACGACGCCGCGGGCCCGTCTGCGGCAGAGTGCGCCCGTGGCGTACACCGTGACGGAGTCGAGCCCCGACTCCCAGCCGCGCGCTGTCCGGTCTGTCACCCTGCTGCCCCCTTCGCCTGCCCTTGCTTGCCCTGCCCGCTGCCCGCTGCCTGCGGCCCGGTGCCTGCTTCCTGCGGCCTGGGCGGCCGCTCCGGCCGGCTGTCTCGCTGCCGCTGCCGCTGCTGCTCCGGCTGCGTGGTCGGCGCTTCGGCCTGCGGCGGTCCGGGGCCAGTCTGCCGCGCCCCGACCCGGCTGTCCGGTGATTTCCGGGGCACGTCCACGGCGCGTCGGGGGTGTGGACACCGCGGGCGGGCCGGTGGTTCCCACCGGGCGCGGTGGTTCGGGTGCGCCCTGCCGGTACCGGTGGGGAGGGCTCGTCCTGGACACCGCGTGCGGCGGCGGGACGCCGTGAGGGAGGATGATCGGACCCACGCCACCGGCACCACAGGAGACCCGCACCCATGCGCACCGCCGTCGTCGTCGGCACCGGACTGATCGGCACCTCCGCCGCCCTCGCCCTCAGCGGCCGCGGGGTGAGCGTCCACCTGGAGGACGCCGACCCGGACGCCGCCCGTACCGCGGCCTCGCTCGGCGCCGGCACCACGGACCCGGCCGACGGCCCGGTCGACCTGGCGATCATCGCCGTACCGCCCGCCCTGGTGGGCAAGGTGCTCGCCGACTGCCAGCGCCGCGGCCTGGCCCGCTGGTACACCGATGTCGCCAGCGTGAAGGCCGGGCCCCGGGCGGACGTGGTCGCGCTCGGCTGCGACACCGTGCACTACATCGGAAGCCACCCGATGGCCGGCCGCGAGCGCTCCGGCCCGCTGGCCGCCCGCGCCGACCTGTTCGAGGGCCGGCCCTGGGTGCTCACCCCGACCCCGGACACCGACACCGGCACGCTCAACGCGGTCCTGGAGCTGGTCGCGCTCTGCGGGGCCATGCCCATCGTGATGGACGCGGCCGCCCACGACCGGGCCGTGGCCCTGGTCTCGCACGCCCCGCAGCTGGTGTCCTCGCTGGTCGCCGCCCGGCTCGAACACGCCGACGAGACCGCCGTCCGGCTCTCCGGGCAGGGCGTGCGGGACGTGACCCGGATCGCCGCCTCCAACCCGGCCCTGTGGGTGGACATCCTCTCCGCCAACGCCGGAGTGGTCGCCGACATCCTGGAGGAGGTCGCCGCGGACCTCGGCGGGACCGTCACCGCGCTGCGCGCCCTGCAGGCCGCCGACGAGGGCGAGCGCCGCTCCGGCGCCGCCGGGATCGAGGCGGTGATGCGCCGCGGCAACACCGGGCAGGCCCGCATCCCCGGCAAGCACGGCGCCCCGCCCACCCGGTACGAGACGGTCACCGTCGTCCTCGGCGACCAGCCGGGCGAGCTGGGCCGGCTGTTCGGCGAGGTCGGCGTGCTCGGGGTGAACATCGAGGACGTCACCATCGAGCACTCCACCGGCCAGCAGGTCGGCCACGTCCACCTCGCCGTCGCCGCGGGATCCGTCAAGCCGCTCACGGCCGGGCTGCGCGAGCGAGGCTGGAGCGTACGGGACTGAGACCGCGGGGCGCGGGGGTGTGGCAGGGGCCAGTGTCCGCGCACCAGGGCGCCCCGAACCCCCGGCCGTCCGACCGGGTGGGGCGGGAGCCGTCCCGCGGTCGTCTAACCTTGACGTAGTCACCCTGGTTGTATGGAGAGAGGTTCGCCCCGTGGACACTGCCGACCGAGCGCACGCCCCGGTCGTCGTCGCCATCGACGGACCCTCCGGCTCCGGCAAGTCGACCGTCTCCCGGGCGGTAGCCGCCCGGCTCGGGCTGAGCTTCCTGGACACCGGCGCCATGTACCGGGCGATGACCTGGTGGATGCTGGCCAACGACGTCGACGTGGACGACCCCGAGGCGGTCGCCATCGCCTGCGGCAAGCCGGTGATCGTCTCCGGTACGGACGCGGCCGGCCCGACCATAACCGTCGACGGCCAGGACGTCTCCGGCCCGATCCGCGGCCCCGAGGTCACCGCCCAGGTCTCCGCCGTCTCCGCCGTGCCGGCCGTCCGCGCCCGGCTGGTCGAGCTCCAGCGGGGCTGCGCCGAGGTCGCCGAGCGCGGCATCGTCGCCGAGGGCCGTGACATGGGCTCGGTGGTGTTCCCCGACGCCACCGTCAAGATCTTCCTGACCGCCTCCGAGACGGCCCGCGCCGAGCGCCGGGCCGCCGAACTGCGCGCCAAGGGCGTCGACGAGGCGACCATCACCGCGATGGCCGCCGACCTGGCCCGCCGTGACGCCGCCGACTCCTCCCGGGCGACCGCCCCGCTGACCCAGGCCGCCGACGCGGTCCTGGTGGACACCAGCGCGCTCACCCTGGACCAGGTGATCGACCGGATCGCCACCCTGGTGGAGGACCGGGCCGGCCTGTCCGCCGTCTGACCCCTCCGCCCTGCCCGCCGGCCCCGCCGGCGGTACCCGTAGACCCGCGGTAACCGACCGCACCACGCAGTACTCGCGCTGCCCGCCAGGGCAGGTACGCACGGCGCGCCCCTGGGAAGGGCCGCGCCGGGAAATGGAAAAACGAAGATGAGCAACGAGACCCCGGCCGTGCACGGCGAGCTGGACTCGGCGGAGTACGCCGAGTTCATGGCCCTCGCCGCCGAGGAGGGCTTCGACTCCGAGGAGATCGACGCCGACCTCGACAGCGCCTCCGCCGGTCCGCTTCCGGTGCTGGCCGTCGTCGGCCGCCCGAACGTCGGCAAGTCGACGCTGGTGAACCGCATCATCGGCCGCCGCGAGGCGGTCGTCGAGGACCGTCCGGGCGTCACCCGTGACCGCGTCACCTACGAGGCCACCTGGAACGGCCGGCGCTTCAAGCTGGTCGACACCGGCGGCTGGGAGCTCGACGTCCTCGGGCTCGACGCGATGGTCGCCGCACAGGCCGAGCTCGGCATCGAGACCGCCGACGCGGTGCTGTTCGTGGTCGACGCCACGGTCGGCGCGACCGACACCGACGAAGCCCTGATCAAGATCATCCGCAAGGCCGGCAAGCCCACCGTCCTGTGCGCCAACAAGGTCGACGGCCAGTCCACCGAGGCCGAGGCCGCCTACCTCTGGTCGCTGGGCCTCGGCGAGCCGTACCCCGTCTCCGCCCTGCACGGCCGCGGCTCCGGCGACCTGCTGGACGCCGTCCTGGCCGCCCTGCCGGAGGCCCCGCCGCAGACCTTCGGGGCCGGCGGCCTCGGCGGCCCGCGCCGCGTGGCGCTCATCGGCCGCCCGAACGTCGGCAAGTCGAGCCTGCTCAACAAGGTCGCCGGCGAGGAGCGGGTGGTCGTCAACCCGCTGGCCGGCACCACCCGCGACCCGGTCGACGAGCTCATCGAACTCGGCGGCAAGACCTGGAAGTTCGTCGACACCGCCGGCATCCGCCGCCGGGTCCACCTGACCGCCGGCGCCGACTACTACGCCTCGCTGCGCACCTCCTCCGCGCTGGAGAAGGCCGAGGTCGCGGTCGTCCTGATCGACGCCAGCGAGACGCTGGCCGAGCAGGACACCCGGATCATCTCGATGGCCGTCGAAGCGGGCCGCGCCGTCGTGGTCGCCTACAACAAGTGGGACCAGCTCGACGAGGAGCGCCGCTACTACCTCGAGCGCGAGATCGAGCGCGACCTCGTCCAGGTCCAGTGGGCACCCCGGGTCAACGTGTCGGCGCTCACCGGCCGGCACATGGAGAAGCTGGTCCCGGCGATCGAGACCGCGCTGGCGGGCTGGGAGACCCGGGTCCCGACCTCCCGGCTGAACGCCTTCCTCGGCGAGCTGGTGGCCTCCCACCCGCACCCCGTCCGGGGTGGCAAGCAGCCGCGCATCCTGTTCGGCACCCAGGCCGGTACCCGGCCGCCGCGGTTCGTCCTGTTCGCCTCCGGCTTCCTGGAGGCCGGCTACCGGCGCTTCGTCGAGCGCCGGCTGCGCGAGGAGTTCGGCTTCGTCGGGACGCCGATCTCGATCTCGGTCCGGGTGCGGGAGAAGCGCCGCCGCAAGTAGTCCGGCCCGGGCCCGGTCGGCCGCCGGCCGGGTGGGCCGGAATGGTGATGAGTGGAACGACGGCGGAGGCCGGGCAGTCACGTACTGCCCGGCCTCCGCCGTCTGCGTGCCGTCCGTGCGTCGTCTACCGGGTGCCTGCCGTCGACCGTCAGCCGTCGACCGTCAGCCGTCAGCCGTCAGCCGTCAGCCGTCAGCTCGGGCCGGTGGCCCGGCCCGGCGGCAGCGAGAGCATCGAACGGTGCCGCCCGCCCGGGCCGGTGCCGTTCCCGTTCGCGGAGTCCGGGGGAGCGGACGCCACCGTCCCTGCCGGGGCACCGGGCGCCGCCGCGGACTGGGCCGGCGCGAGGTAGCCGGCAGCCACCCAGCCCTGGCCGTTGGCGGGGCCGGGCGCGCCGCCGTACTGGCCGGGCCCGGCGTTCCCGGCCGCCCCGCCACCGCTGCCGCCGCTCCCGAACGCACCACCGCCCGCGAACGCGCCGCCCCCGAATGCGCCACCCCCGAACTGGCCGGGCGCCGACTGCTGCGCGGGCATGAACTGCGGCGCTCCGTGGGTCTGCCCCGCGAAGGTCTGGAAGCTCTGGTGCTGCTGGTACGGCATCAGCTCGTGGCGCACCGGCTCCCGCACGGCGAAGCCGGTGAACCGCATGTTCTCCTCGTCCGACCGGTCGCCCGGTAGCGCACGGAAGAGCCGGCGGTACTCGGAGTACAGCGTGTCGTAGATCGGAGTGGCCGAGGACGGGTGCTCCGCGTCGTACGACGGGCGCATGCTCGGGATGGAGCGGCCGGCGGCGGAGGGACGGCTGGGGGAGGCGACGTCATAGCTGTACACATGGGGGCCAACGAGTGAGCCGGTCAGGGGATGCGGGGGTGACGCACGGCGCCCTGAGCTACTGAGGGGCGGTCACCGCGCGCCACACGCCCCCCAGCTGTCACGCGCGCGGGCACGCACCCCGGCGGTGCGCCGGGGTGCGTGCGACGTGGGCACCGATGCCGGCCGCTCGGCCGCTTCGGGGCGCTCGGCTGCTCAGGTGCTCGGGGACTCGCGTGCCCAGGTGCCCAGGTGCCCAGGTGCTCGGGGACTCGCGTGCTCAGGTGCCGGCCAGCGGGAGCATGCCGGCCACCAGGCGCCCCTGGCTCGCCGCCCGGTCCAGCGCGAACCGCAGCAGGTCCTCCCGGGGCTGGCGGCCGATGGTCTCGGCGGGCACCGCGTACATGATCACCTCGGACTGCTTGGCCGCCGCCGCCCGCCAGGCGTCGGTGACCTGGAGCGGCTGGTGCGCCTGCCACCAGGCGGCGCTGCCGCCGGTCGCCGAGGGCTGGAGGATCGCGTGCAGCTGACCGATCGCCATCAGCACCGACCATCCGGCCAGCGGGCGGGCCGGGGCCCGGTTGACCTCCGTGACCTGCTGGAAGCCGTGTTCGACGAGCAGGGAGAGGAACTCGTCCTCGCCGGAGTTGCTGCCCGGCCGGCCGACCGGACCCGTGGGCTCGACCACCAGGGCGGCGTGTCCGGTGTCGCCGCAGAGCACCAGCCCGCAGGTCACGCCTAGTACGGCCGGCTGGTTCCCGGCGACGGGTGCGGCGCCCGCGGGAGCGGTCGGGGCCGTAGGGGCGGTCGCGGCCGGCGCGGCCGCACCGGCCGCCTGGACCGGGGCCGGCGCGGGGAACCCGGCGGCCGCGGCGGGTCCCCCCGGTACTGCGAAGGCCGGAGCGCCCCCCGGAAGCGGGGGCGCGGCCGGGCCGGTGGCGCTGCCCTGGGCCTGGCTGATGCTGCGGACCGCCCCCAGCAGTTGCTCCTCGGAGACCGTCACCACCTGGGAGGGGATGCAGCGGGAGTGCGCGAAGGCGAGGACCGCGGTCTCGTCGCCGACGAACAGCACTGTGCTGGTGGGCTCCCGGAGGGAATCGCCGGGCTGGCGGCACGAGGTGCAGTCATAGGCATCCGGCGCGTGGGCGCCGCCCAGCAGGCGGTCGGCCTCGTCGTCGCCGATCTCGGCTCGTACGTCCTCGCTCACATCGAGCATGCGCGGCACGAAGGCTCCTCTGTTGGTCTGGTCCGGGACACGGGTGTCGGGGAATCGCGGCGGTCGGTTGGGACCCGGCTCGGACGCGCGCCCGGCCGCCATTACCAACGGGCCCCTGTGTCAGGGGTCACGGGTGAGCCCGGCTCCGACGGGATTTGCCGCAGATCTGACTGCCGTGGGTGAGCGAGTGGTCGCATCCTGTCGATGATGTGCCCGACCTCACAGGGCCTCAGAAGTGGCCCGGGCCACAACGGAGCGTAATTCGAACTTCGCAAATGTGGTCAAACCGGTCATTTGGCTTTGATTTGCTTGATCAATACCGCCGGTAACCCTCGATTGACCTGGGATGACCCGAAAACGTTTGGCGCTCCCTCATCCGGCTCGTAGCTTCGTTCCCAGTGCAACGAGCACTACCCGGGCTCACCCCCAGGTGCCAGAGCGGCCGGCTGACCACCGGCGACGCGAAGGGCATCGGCCGGAGCGCAGACCCCGCGAGCAGCGGGCGCGGCGCACGGCAGCCGGAAGGGTGGCCGGGACGGCACGGCACGTCGGACACGTGCACAGCCGTCCAGCGGACGCGGCGAACGGAACCACGCCCCCAGGGCCTGGTTCCGCATGCCCGCCCGGGGCCTTTGAGAGGACACTCATGACCTTCCGTAACGAGACCGCCGCTGCCACCACCACCGCCACCAAGCGCAACCGCGTGCGGATGGCCGTTCTGGGCAGCGTCGTCGTTGCCCTCCCGGTGGCCGGCCTCGTCACGGCCACCTCGGCCTCCGCCGCCTCCGTGTCCACCTGGGACAAGGTTGCGCAGTGCGAGTCCACGGGTAACTGGAGCATCAACAGCGGCAACGGCTTCTACGGTGGCCTCCAGTTCACCTCCAGCACCTGGGCCGCCTACGGCGGTACCGCGTACGCCCCGCAGGCCAACCTGGCCACCAAGGCCCAGCAGATCGCCGTCGCCGAGAAGGTGCTCGCCTCCCAGGGCCCCGGCGCCTGGCCGGTCTGCTCCGTCAAGGCCGGCCTGACCGCGGGCGGTGCCCCGGCCCAGGTCGACACCGGCGCGGCCGCCGCCAAGACCGAGACCCCGAAGCCGGCGGCCCCGAAGCCCGCCGCGCCGAAGCCGGCCGCCCCCAAGCAGGACGCCGCCAAGCCGGCCGCGCCCAAGCAGGACGACCGCGCCAACCGCAGCACCGAGCGTCAGCCGCTGGCCGCCGAGGCCCCGAAGGCCGCCGACAAGCCGGCTCCGGCCGCTCCGGCCGCCCCGGCCGAGAAGACCAACGGTGCCGACTACACCGTCAAGAGCGGTGACACCCTGAGCGACATCGCCGCCGCCAAGGGCCTCGACTGGAAGACCCTCTACAAGAACAACGCCGGCGTCATCGGCGGCAACCCGGATCTGATCCTCCCGGGCCAGGTCCTGTCCGTCTGACGGACCTGAGGGATCTCCGACGGATCTTCCGCATCGGCGCCGCCTGACAGCGCTGTCCGATCGGCACCCACGCAGGCCGCCGGCCGCACCCCACCGGGGTGTGACCGCCGGCCTGCGGGCGTTGTGGGTGGTGGGTGGTGGGTGGTGGGTGCGGGTGTGGGGGCGGGGCGGCGCCCGGACGGCCGCTTTGCGGCCGTCGCCGCAGGCGTCCCGGAGCGGCCGCCCCTACCGTCGGTGGATGGGCCTAGCTGCGCTGAACCGGGTGCCTGCGGTCGTCGTGGCCACCGCTGTCGCCGCCGTTCCCGTGCTTGCCGGTGTTCCCCTGCCGGCGGCCGCTACCCCGCAGGCCGTGGCCGCGGCCGCGAAGCCGGCCTCGACCGCCGTCCGCACCGCCGCCGCTTCCGTACGGGCCGTCGGCGCCGTACGGTCCGTCCCCGTCGTACGGGCCGGTGGCACCGTGCGGGCCGTGCGGCGCACCCCCGACGAGGTCTGGGACCGGATCGCCGAGTGCGAGAGCGACGGCGACTGGCAGGCCGACACCGGCAACGGCTACTACGGCGGCCTGCAGATCTGGCCGCCGACCTGGCGCGAGGCCGACGGCCTGCGCTTCGCGGCCCGCCCCGACCTGGCCACCCGCCGCGAACAGATCACCGTCGGCGAGGAGATCCTGCGGCAGCAGGGCTGGGAGGCCTGGCCCGGCTGCGCCGCGGACCTCGGGCTGCTGCCGGACTGAGCGCCCTGGAGCCCAGCCCACGTGCCCCGCCCTTGAGCCCTGCCCTCGAGCCCTGCCCGGGAGACCAGTTCGGGTCCCGCCGGCGGTGCGAGGATGGGGGCGTGCCAGGCGAACTGTTCCCCCGCGAACGCTCCGACCCGGCCCCCGGGGCCGTCCTGCTGCCCGACTGGCTCACCTTCGCCGAGCAGCGCGAGCTGGTCGCGGCCTGCCGCGAGTGGGCGCGCCCGCCGGCCGGCCTGCGGACGGTACGCCTCCCGACCGGCGGCGAGATGTCCGTCCGTACGGTCTGCCTGGGCTGGCACTGGTACCCGTACGGCTACGCCCGCACCGTGGTGGACGGCGACGGCTCACCGGTGAAGCCCTTCCCGCCGCTGCTCGGCACCCTCGCCCTTCGCGCGGTCGCCGACGCGTACGGCCCGGGCGCCGGCGCCCACGCCCTGGACCACGAGGCCGCCGGCCCGGTGGCAGCGCGGCCGGAGATCGCCGGGGCAGCCGGGTACGCGCCGGACGTCGCGCTGGTCAACCACTACGCCGAGGGCGCGCGGATGGGCCTGCACCGCGACCGCGAGGAGCGCGTCGACGCCCCGGTCGTCTCGCTGTCGCTCGGCGACAGCTGCCTGTTCCGGCTCGGCAACACCGAGACCCGGACCCGTCCCTGGACCGATCTGGAGCTGCGCAGCGGCGACCTGTTGGTCTTCGGCGGCCCGTCCCGGTTCGCGTACCACGGTGTGGTCCGTACCCTCCCCGGCACCGCGGATCCGGAGCTGGGGCTGAGCGGCCGGCTGAACATCACCGTCCGGCAGTCCGGGCTGAGCTGATCCCGGAGCCCCGCAGCTGCCGCTGCCCGGGCTGCCGCTGCCCGGGCTGCCGCTGCCCGCGCTGCCGCCGCCTGGGCCGCCGCTGCCCGGGCTGCCGCTGCCCGCGCTGCTCCGCCCGGGCCCCGGCGGCCGCTCACCCGGACGGCGGGAATTCCCCGGCGGCGCGCAGACTTCTGGGTAGACGAAGGCGGCGGGACCGGGTGGAGCATGCCATCCGGGGCCGGCCGCGGGCCGGGAACCCCGGCCCGGAGAGGGAGAGATCATGGGAACGCCCGTCGACCAGCTCGTCGATCTGCTGGACCTGGAGCAGATCGAGCTCAACATCTTCCGGGGCCGCAGCCCCGAGGAGGCCCTGCAGCGGACGTTCGGCGGCCAGGTGGCCGGCCAGGCGCTGGTGGCCGCGGGGCGCACGGTCGAGGACGGGCGACCCGTTCACTCGCTGCACGCCTACTTCCTGCGCCCCGGCGTGCCGGGGGTGCCGATCGTCTACCAGGTCGACCGGATCCGGGACGGCCGTTCCTTCACCACCCGCCGGGTCCTCGGCATCCAGCAGGGCCGCTCGATCTTCGCTCTCACCGCCGACTTCCACCTGCCCGAGCAGGGCGGCATCGAGCACCAGGACGCCATGCCCGACGTGCCCGCGCCCGAGGACCTGCCGAGCGCGCTGGACGAGGTCGGCTCCAAGCTCGGCGAGCTGCCGCCGTTCATCAGCCGCCGCCAGCCCTTCGACATCCGGTACGTCGACCGGCTGAGATGGACCAAGGAGGAGCTGGTCGGCGTCCAGCCGCGCAGTGGTGTCTGGCTGCGCACCAACGGAGCGCTGCCCGACGACCCGCTGATCCACGTCTGCGCGCTCACCTACGCCAGCGACATGACGCTGCTCGACGCGGTCCGCGCGCCCGTCGAGCCGCTGTGGGGCCAGCGGAACTTCGACATGGCCTCGCTCGACCACGCGATGTGGTTCCACCGCCCGTTCCGGGCCGACGACTGGCTGCTGTACCAGCAGGAGTCGCCGATCGCGCACGGCGCCCGTGGCCTGGCCCGCGGGGAGATCTACGACCGCAGCGGGCAGCTGGTGGTCTCCGTCATGCAGGAAGGGCTGTTCCGGCCGCTCGCCGGCCGCTGAGCCAAGGCCCCCGGGGTCAGGGCCGGCGCCGGAGAGGTACAGACCGAGCACCCGCGCAATCCGTCCAACCGATCGAGCCACAGCTGGGAGGGGATGGTCCGATGACCGCCGCCGAGGACTGGAAGCACTGGACCGAGGCCCGTACGGCCGCCGCCGGCGCACCGCACGGGCCGCTCGCGCTGACCGGGACGCACTGGCTCGAGCCCGGACCGGCCGCGATCCCCGGTCTGCCGGGCCGCTGGTGGGCCGCCGACGGAGCGGTCAAGGTGAGCCTCGCCGCCGCCGACGGCATCCGGCCGGAGGGCGCCGCCGAGGACGGGCCGGCCCTCGACGGTGAGGTCACGCTGCTCCCGGACACTGACCCCGGGTCCCAGCCGCTGACCTACGGCGACATCCGGCTTGTCCCGATCGAGCGGGAGGGCGAGCTGGCGCTGCGGGTGTTCGACCCCGCCTCCCCGGCCCGCGCGGCGTTCGCCGGGATCACCGTGTACCCGTACGCGCCGGAGTGGGCGGTGCAGGCGGTCTTCACTCCGTTCGAGGACCAGCAGGCGGTGGTGGTCCCCAACGCGGACGGCCGGGAGCGCCCGCTGGACGTGGCCGGCCGGATCGCGTTCCGCCTGGCGGGGGAGGACCACACCCTCACGGTCAGCCGCTCCGGCGACCGGCTGTCCGGGGTGATCGCCGACGGCACCAGCGGCCGGGAGACCTACCGCTTCCGCTTCATCACCCTCCCGGCCCCGGATGCCGACGGCCGCACGGTGCTCGACCTGAACCACGCTTATCTGCCGCCGTGCGCCTTTGCCGACCACTTCGTCTGCCCCTTCCCGCCGCCGGGGAACCGGCTGACGGTCGCGGTGGAGGCCGGGGAGAAGCAGGTGCTCTCGAAGTGACCGCGGGCGGGGCGGCCGGGGTGTCCGCGACGGTTCCGGTCCGTCCGGGGTGGCCGAGCGCTGCGGGTCGTCGTTCCGGGACGACCCCGGCGTGGGCGCCGATGGGCGGGTGGACGAACATAAGTCTCTGTGTCGACAGAGCAACCAACCGCCGCTGAGACCCCCGCCGGTTCCCCCGAACCCGCGGCCCCTGCCGGCCCCGGGGAACCAGGGGCCCACCCCGACCTGACAGCCGCCCGGCGCCCACGCACCGGCCGGCTCTCCGCGGCCGCCCGCGGCGCCCTCGCGGACATCGGCCCGATCCGCGACAACCCCGACTACCGGCGGGTCTGGCTCGGCCAGTCGGTCTCCGCCATCGGCCAGCAGATGACCGCGGTCGCGGTGGCGGTCCAGGTGTGGGACCTCACCGGGTCCACCTTCGCCACGGGCCTGGTCGGCCTGTTCTCGCTCGGCCCGCTGATCGCGTTCGGCCTGTACGGCGGCGCCGTCGCCGACCGCGTCGACCGCCGGAAGCTCGGCCTGATCGGCTCGGCCGGCCTGGCCGTGGTCTCGGCGTTCCTGGCCGCGCAGGCACTGCTCGGACTGGGCGTGGTCGCGCTGCTGTACGCGGCCGTGGCGGTGCAGGCGGCCTTCTTCGCGCTCAGCTCCCCGGCCCGGTCGTCGATGATCCCGCGCCTGGTCCCCCGTCACCAACTGCCGGCCGCCAACGCCCTCAACACCATCAGCATGAACCTCGGCATGACCGTCGGCCCCATGCTCGGCGGCATCCTGATCGGCGCGTACGGCGTCCGCGCGGCCTACCTGGTCGACACGGTCGCGTTCGGCGCGACGCTGTACGCGATGTGGCGGCTGCCGGCGATGCGACCGCTGGCGGCGGACGGCGGGGCGGCGGACGGTGGGAGAGCCGACGGCGGGGCGGCGGACGGTGGGAGGGCCGACGGCGGGGCGGCGGACGCCTCGGGCGGGGAGCGTCGGCGGGCCTCCGTCCTGGACGGGCTGCGCTTCCTTCGTGACCAGCCCAACCTGCGGACCAGCTTCCTCGCCGACCTCGCCGCCATGATCTTCGGCCTGCCCCGCGCCCTGTTCCCCGCCATCGCCGTCGGTTTCTACGGCGGCGGCCCGGGGACCGTCGGCCTGCTGGTCGCCGCACCGGCGGTGGGCGCGCTGGCGGGCGCTCTGTTCTCGGGGTGGATCGGGAAGGTGCACCGGCACGGGCTGGCCGTCCTCGCGGCGGTCTGCGCCTGGGGGCTGTCGATCGCGGCGTTCGGGCTGGTACGCGAGCTGTGGCTCGGGCTGCTCCTGCTCGCGGCGGCGGGCTGCGCGGACACCGTCAGCATGATCTTCCGCAACACGATGATGCAGGTCGCGGCCCCCGACGAGATGCGCGGCCGGCTCCAGGGCATCTTCATCGTCGTCGTAGCCGGCGGCCCCCGCCTCGGCGACTTCGAGTCCGGCACCGTCGCCTCCCTCTGGTCACCCACCGTCTCCGTCGTCACCGGCGGCCTCGCCTGCGTCGCCGCCGTCCTCCTCCTCGCCGCCCGCCGCCCCGCCTTCCTCCGCTACGACGCCCGCCACCCCACCCCCTGACCTGCCCCTTCCCCCAGACCCCGGCCCGGGCGACACCCTCACCACGCCGCACCCGGGCCCACGGAAACCTGGCAGCGAGCACCCCTCCACGTGCTGTATTGTTTTCCACGTCGCCGGGAGACCGGGGACAAGGTCGAGAAGCCAAAGATCACCGCAAGGTGACCGGAGGCGCCAAGACCACGGGACGTGGCGCAGCTTGGTAGCGCACTTGACTGGGGGTCAAGGGGTCGCAGGTTCAAATCCTGTCGTCCCGACAGTGGTCAGAGGGCCGGAGACATGAGTCTCCGGCCCTTTCGACATCCACGGGTGACATCAGCCCTGTTGCATCAGCGCTTCGCGGGCATCGCTGCGACGCGTGGGGGACCGGAACTCATCGCTGCTGGTCGAGCTGCCCACCGGTATTCGTTCATGACGCCGCCGAGGACACGGAGTGGGGACTCCAGGTGCCGACCCGGCCTGGCGGGTTGAGGTGACAGCGCATCTGGAGCCGCGAGGAGATCAGTGGCAGTACCGGCCACACATCTGCCTCGGGCGTCGACGATGGCTGTGCCACGGTCACGGGCGGCCTGGGCGCGGGACGGTGGCGCGGGTCTGTATGTCGATCACTGCTACGCCGTCCGGCATGCCGAGCATCACCAGGGTGCCGGTGAGCCCCATCGACCAGATCTCCGAGCCGAGCCGCAGGTCGTGCACTTCGCCACTCCTGCTCAGGCTCCGCAGCCGGACGAGCCCATCGGACCAGGCCGCGGCCACCAACGGGCCGGCCGCCGTCGTACTGACGGCCACCGCTGTTACCGGGCAGGCGCGTCGGTCGGTCGGTTCGGCCATCGGATCGGAGTAAGGGCCCCAGATTCGTACGGCGCCGTCGAGACCACCGCTCACGAGCAGGGGTATTTCCGGGTCGTACAGTCCGTGACCGCCCAGGGCGGTGCCTGACAGCGCGGTCACAGGGCCCTGGTGGAGTTTCCCGCTGACGACCCGGCCACTCCCGTACCAGTGCACGGTGCCTTCCGCGTCCCCGAAGGCCGGTGCGGCCAGTGGGAGCCGACCGATCGCCGCCACTGCGCACAGCTCAGCGGAGGAAGTCTTCACTGCTTCGAGCGCCTCGGTCAGCGCGTACGGTTCCAACCCAGGCCGTGGCTCGGCCGGAGCAACCAGCTCCGTCCCACCCCACCCGTCGAGAAGCACGATGGAACCGCCGGCCGTGACCGCCGGCCCGCGCAAAGGTCGTGGCGCGGGTACCACGATGCTGCCGAGCCGACGTCCGGTGGCGGCGTCGTAGGTTCGCACCCAACCGCTCGGATCGGCCACCAGGAAACCGGGATGCGTACTGCGCCGAGCCGGTCGCGACTGCGACCGCAGGTCCTGGCCACCCCTCCTGTTCGGCCCTCCGCCATCGTGCCCATCGCCCGGCCCACCCGGCGGCCGGACCGGCCGGCGTGGACGCGGCGACAGTGTCGACACCCAGCAGCCGCGTTCGTAGGACGGCCGCCCTGATTCCGGGGTCGGGTTCGTCGATCACGGCAGGACCCGCAGCATCCCAGGCCCGGGATATCGCGTCGTCCCGCCTCTCGGTCGCGGCCGTCACCGCCGCCGGGCGGGCCAGCGCGTGGAGCATCGGGTCCGCCGCCAGTGGTCCGAGGTCACCCGCACGGGAAGCCGCTGTCCAGAGGTCCGAGAGCAGTTCTTCGTCGGCTGCGCGCAGGTCGAGCGAGCCGTCGGAGCTGCGGGGCACCCGGGCGATCAGTTCCACCGAACGGTCCAGGGCCGGGACCGGCGCCGACGCGGGCCCAAGGGCCGAACCCGGCACGGCATAGGCGTCCGGATCCGCGCCGACCTCGGCGCACCAAGCGGTGAAGCGCGCCCGGTCCGTCCACTGCGGGTGATCCAGGTTCAGCACGGCGGGTTCTGCCACCGCAGCGAACGAGCCTGTCGTAGGGCTGCCGGCGGACGACGTTTCCACGACCAGCCGGACATGCGGAAACTCCAGCATCCGGTCGAGCAGTTCGGACACCAGCAGGCCCGGATCGGCCGCCAGGTCCAGCTCCGGAACGCAGATGGCGGTACGCCTGTCGTCGGCGGTCCTGGACGCACCGTACGGGCGAGCCCCGGGTGATGCGCAGCCAAGGCACGGACGCGCTGCGGCACGACGCGGCGCTACCCGGCACGACGTGGCGCGCCCGGGGCCTGGCGCCGGGCGGCTATCCGGCGGGGGTCGCCGGACCGACGGTGCGGCGGACGGTCTCGAGGCCGACCACCTCGATGCGGGGGGTGTCGTCGACGTCGCGGCCGAGCCGGACCGGGTTGCCGACCAGCGGACCGCCGGTCATCACGTAGCTGCCGTCGTCCAGGACACCGAGCGGCATGGTGCGCGGGCCGAGGCGCAGCGACAGGTCGGGGCCGCTGCGGGTGAGCCGGTAGCCGCCCTCGTAGTGGCCCAGGTAGGGCGCGGTGGCGCCCGGGTCGGTCGGGAAGGTGCGGCTCCCGAGGGCGCGTAGGGCCTCCAGGGCGTCCAGGTAAGCGGTGTGGACCTTGGCGGTGACGCCCTTGTTGAGGCCGAACCGCTCGCCGAGCAGCAGGTTGAGCACGTAGAGGTAGAAGAACAGCCCGGTCGGGGCCGGGTTCATCCCGTTCAGCACGACCAGCCCGAGGTCGTGCTCGGGCAGGAAGCCGATGTACGAGGCGAAGCCGTCGATCCCGCCGTTGTGCCAGATCAGCGACGTGCCGTCGCAGAACCGGTTGCTGATCCACCCCATCCCGTAGCCGGACGCCGTGACGTCCGGATCGAGGTCGGGCGAGACGGGGACCGGGATGTGCGGCTTCCAGCACTCGGCGAGGTTCTCCGCCGACACCACCCGGCGGCCGTCGGCGGAGACACCGCGCCGCAGTTGCAGCCGGACGTAGGCGGCCATGTCGTCGAGCGAGGCGAGGGTGCCGCCCGCCGGGGCGTAGCTGCCGACCGGCCCGTAGGCGAGCGGCCGGTTGGCGCCGGTGAGGTCGGGGCCGTAGCCGCGCATGAAGTCGGTGACCAGGCCGCGCGGGTCGTCCGCGATTCGCGCGCCGGCCATGCCGGTCGGACCGTACACCCGGCTGCGCATCTCGTCGGCGAAGGTTCCGGTCAGGAGGTCGGCGGAGACGCCGTCGGCGAGCAGCGGGAGGTAGCCGCCGGCCGAGTACACGGTGTTGTTGTAGTGGAACTCGGTGTTCGGCGGCGCCACCACCGGGAGGGTGGCCACGGAGCGGAGCAGCTGCGGGGCGGTCGGGTCGCCCTCGTGGAGGCCGGACAGGGCGGGCGGCTCGTCGATGCCGGTGGCCATCCCCAGCAGGTCGCGGACCCGCAGGGAACGGGTCAGTTCATCGGTGGGAGCCCGGAAACCGGGCCAGGCCTCGACCGCCCGCTGGTCCCAGGCCAGCTGCCTGCGGTCGACGTAGGCCGCGGCGAGCAGCGAGGTCATCGACTTGGTGGTGGAGGCGACCAGGAACCGGGTCGACGGTGTGACCGGCGTACGGCTCTCCGCGTCGCGTACGCCGAGCGGGAGGGTGAGCAGGACCCGGTCCGCGCTGACCACGGCCACCGCGGCGCCGACCAGTTCCATGGCGGCGAACTCCGCGCGCACCTGGGCGGCGAAGGCGTCCCATCCGTCCGCCGCTGCTGTCCCGTCGGACGCGTCCGCGGCCCGCGCCGGGGACGGCGCGGCTCCCAGCCCGGCGCCCAATCCGGCTGCTGCCAGTCCCTTGAGCAGCGTCCTGCGCGTCGAGGTGGTCGACGAGACAGCGGTCGCGGCGTCGAGCCCCACCGGCGTTCCCCTCACTTCACTGCTTCGGGCGGGAGCCGCCGGGGCACCCGGCGGTCACCCACTGCTGCCTGAACCGTGCGGCCGGCCACCCTCCGGGCAGGCCGAGGGCCGCCCCGACAAGCTATCCAGGCCCGTGCGGCGGGCCGCCGGACACTCCGTCGGCCGGGCGTGACGTCATCCGATCAGCGGCACCGGATCGTGGTCCGGGGCGGTGGGGCACGGCAGTACGGCACGGGGTGGCTCTCGGTGGTCGGCGGATCGGGGCCGGGTGGGGCCCGGGAGTAGGTGGCTCTCCCGGGCCCCGCCTTGCCGAGGTTCCCGGGCCCGCCCCGGGTCCGCGCTCAGCCGGGCGTCAACGTCCTTGCAGGGACTTGACGTTGTCGCCGAAGGTCCAGCCCTTGGAGCCGTCCCAGTTGACCGACCAGGTCATCAGCCCCTTGAGCGAACCGCCGAAGGCGTTCCAGGACTGGCCGACCAGGCTCGGCGTCATGTAGCCGCCGCCCGCGCCGGGCTGGGCCGGCAGGCCGGGCACCTGCTTGTCGTACGGCACCTTGACGGTGGTGCCCTGGACGACCAGGCCGTTGTTGAGGCAGGTGGTCTGGGCGGTGAAGCCCTGGACGGTGCCGGCCTGATAGGAGTCGCCGGAGCAGCCGTACATGCTGCCGTTGTAGTACTGCATGTTGAGCCACCACAGGCGCCCGTTGTCGGCGTACTTCTTGATGATCGGGAGGTAGGAGCCCCAGATCGACCCGTAGGTGACGCTTCCCCCGGTGACGTAGGCGGTCTCGGGGGCCATGGTGAGGCCGAAGCCGGCCGGCATCTGGGCCAGGACGCCGTCGATGATGCGGATCAGGTTGGACTGGGAGGCGGAGAGCGTGTTGATGTTGCCGCTCCCGGACAGGCCGGTCTCGATGTCGATGTCGATCCCGTCGAAGTTGTACTTCTTGAGGATCGGGACGACGGTCGCCACGAACTTGTCGGCGACGGTGCTGGAGCTGAGGTCGATGCCGGCGGCGGCGCCGCCGATCGACATCAGGAGCGTCGCCCCGGCCGCCTTGGCCTGGCACATCTCGGCGGGGGTCGAGACCTTGACGCCCGCGTCCATCCCGTCCTGCCACAGCACGGTGCCGTCGGAGAGGATCACCGGGAAGGCGGCGTTGATGACGTTGTAGCCGTGGGCGGCGATCCGGCTGTCGGTGATGGGGACCCAGCCCATGCCGGGGTGGACGCCGTTGGCGGCGCCGTCCCAGTTCTCCCAGTAGCCCTGCAGCACCTTGCCCGACGGCTTGGGCTTGGTCGCGCAGGTGTCGCCCGGTGAGGTCGGGCTGGTGGACGACGTGGGGCTGCTCGAAGGGCTGGTGGACGGGCTGCTGGAAGGCGTGGGGCTGCTGGACGGGCTGGCGGACGGTGAGGGGCTGGTGGAGGTGGTCGGGCTGGTCGACGGGCTGGGGCTGCTGCCGCCGGGACCGGTGAGCGACACGTCGTCCGCGTAGTAGGCGGGCTGTCCGTACCAGCCGTGCAGGTAGACGGTCACCGAGGTGGTGGTCGACCCGGTGGTGAAGGCGACGCTGAGCTGGCCGTACGACGCGTTGTTCGGCGTCCAGGTGGACGGGGCGGTGGTGAGGCCGGTGCCGGTGGCGCCCAGGTAGACGTAGCTGCCCTGGACGTAGGCGCTCAGCGTGTACTGGGAGTTGGGCTGGACGCTGATGGTCTGGCTGCACTGGGCGTTGTCCTGGCCGCTCGGCGTCGCCTTGAGGGCGGAGGCGCCGGAGTGGACCGGACTGCTGACCGCCACCCCGGAGCCGCCGGAGCAGCTCCAGGCGGAGAGCCCGCTCTCGAATCCCGCGTTGGCCACCAGGTTGGGGGTGGCGGCGCCCGCCGTGACGGTGCCGGCCACAGCGAGGCCGGCTCCGATGACGGCTGCGGCGCTCACCCCGGCGAGTGAGCGTCGCAGGGCGGTCGGTCCGTGCTGGGGGTGGGCGGCTCGCGGCGGCGGGCCGCCGGCCCGCTCGCTGCCGGGGCGGATGCCGCCCGATGGACGTGGGGTACGCGACCTTCGACGGAACATGTTGCGCTCCCTTCCCGCCGAGCGTGCGTCATGGACATGACCAACGCGTGGGGGCGTGGCGCCCGGCTCTGGGTGAGGTGGGGACATGTGGGGCTGTGCCGATCCGGATCGTAGGAGCGGTGGCAGTGCCCGTCAATAGGTCTGGACCAATTGTGGCGGGGTGCGGCCCGGGCCCGCGCGCCAACGCTCATGACGGGGCGTCGGCCCGGCCGTCCCGGCGGCGTACGGGCGTCGAGGGCCGCCGGTGGAGTCCGGCGGGTAGAGGTCCGTCACCCGTGCAGGTCGAGGGAGAGGTGCGCGGAGAGCGACCGGAGGAAGTCGGGTGCGTCGAAGATCTCGCCCGCGGAGGCGACACCGGCCGTCCTGGTCCGTCCCGTGAGGATGCGCTCGACCGCCTCCACCGCCAGCGGGGCGGTGACGGCGTAGATGTCCTGACCCGTCGCCACGGCTCGCCGCTCGGCGCCGCCGGAGCGGACCACGACGTCGACCAGGAAGGTCTGGGCCGACCGTCCGTCCCGGTCCACCGGGGTCGGCGCCGGGGTGTCCGGGGCCGACAGCTCCCGGACCGCCTCCACCGTCATGTAGCTGTGCACCTCGGGGACCGACAGGTGGCGAGGGACGGTGACGGCGTCGGCCATCGTGAACTCCCCGACGACGGCCCGGGGGCCCATCGGGTCGGGAAAGGCCCACTCCAGGGTGGGCGGGGCGTCGTCGCGGTACTCCAGCCGCCCGTCGGCGAAGCGGACCCGGCGGCCGCCCCGCCGCTCCCGGGAGACCCGGCCCGCGGCGCGCGTCCCCTCCGTGGGGTGCCAGCCGTTCAGCCCGTACGCGATGTGCACCTCGTCGGCAGCCGTCCAATCGCCCATCGCGGTGGTGGCCAGCAGGTCGCCGAGTCCGCCGTAGAAGGCCATCGCGGGCACGACGACCGCCCCGGCGGCCCGGGCGCGGTCCGAGAATCGCGCGAACGTGTCGACGTTGGCCTCGATCTCGGCCGCCACGTCGACGTACGGGATCCCGGCCCGCAGCGCCGCCTCGATCACGGGTGCGGCCGTCGTGGCGAAGGGGCCGGCACAGTTGATGACCGCCGCCGTCCCGGCCAGGGCGCGGTCCAGCGAGGCCGGGTCGTCGACCGACGCGGGACGCGGCTCGCTGCCGGGATGGGCCGCCGCCAGCGCTTCCAGCCTGCCGGGGTCGCGCCCGGCGAGCACCGGGAGGAACCCGCGCTCCCGCAGCCGCGCCACCACGAACCGTCCGGTGTGTCCGTACGCCCCGAACACCGCCACAGTCCTGGCCTGTCCCATGAGACCCTCCCTCTCGTGCCGGATCGATCCGGCGCGGCCAATTCTGGTGGGACGGACGATCCGCCGTGAGTGTCCGGAACGCCATGGCCCGTACAGTTCCGGACATGGGTACTGTGGCACTGGCCGTCACCGACGGGATGCTGCACTTCGAACTGTCCGTGGCCTACGAGGTCTTCGGCTCCGCCCCGGCGGCGGTGGCGGGCCCCTGGTACGACGTCGCCGTCTGCGGGTCCGACGCCGTGCGGGTCGGCCGGTTCCGGGTCGAGCCCGACGGCGGGCTCGACCGGCTCCGGCGCGCCGACACCGTGATCGTCCCCGCGCTGGCCGACGTCGACGAGGCGCCGCCCGCCGACCTGGTCGACGCGGTGCGCGCGGCCCACGAGGCAGGCGCACGGGTGGCCTCCCTGTGCACGGGCGCGTTCGTCCTGGCCGCGGCCGGCCTGCTGGACGGGAAGCGCGCGACCACCCACTGGGCGCACACCGAGGCGCTGGCCGACCGCTACCCCCGGGTCGAGGTGGACCCGGACGTGCTCTACGTCGACAACGGCAGCGTGCTCACCTCCGCGGGCAAGGCGGCCGCGATGGACCTGTGCCTGCACCTGGTCCGGCTCGACCACGGTTCGTCGATTGCCAACGTGGTCGCCCGCCGCCTGGTCGTGCCCCCGCACCGGGCCGGCGGGCAGGCCCAGTTCGTCACCACGCCGGTACCGGCCCGGACCGGCCACCCGCTCTCCGCGCTGCTCCCCTGGGTGATGGAACGGCTCGACGAGCCGCTGACCGTCGAGGACCTGGCCCGTCGGGCGGGGATGAGCCCGCGCAACCTGGGCCGGCAGTTCCGGGCGGTGACCGGCACCACGCCCCTGCAGTGGCTGCTGACCCAGCGGATCCGCCACGCCCAGGAGTTGCTGGAGAACTCCGACGACACCGTCGACGCCATCGCGGCGGCCACCGGCATGGGCACCGCCACGACGCTGCGCCGGCACTTCAACCGGACGGTCGGCGTTCCGCCGGACACCTACCGGCGCACCTTCCGTGCGGGGGCGGGTGCAGGGACCCGCCCCGGCACGGGGATCGGCACGGCCTAGCGGGGCGGGACCGGGCGGTCGTAGACGTTGTCCGGGGTCACGATCTCGGTGAGCGCCCGGGCCAGCGGCGAACTCGGCTCCTGGCCGCCGGAGCTGATGTCGGTGTTGAGCAGGAGGACCATGGTGGCCCGCTGGGCGGGCAGGTACACGGTGACGCTCTCGTAGCCCGGGATGGAACCGTTGTGCCCGATCCAGCCGCCCGTCTCGAAGATGCCGAGGCCGTAGCAGGTCCCGGGGAAGCCGGTCGGCAGCATGGTGAGCCGTTCCGCCTGGGTCCGCGGGCTGAGCAGCGTGCCGGTGGCGACGGTCTCGGCCCAACGGCGCAGGTCGTGCAGGTTCGAGATCATCGCTCCGGCGGCCCAGGCCCAACTGGGGTTCCAGCCGGTGGAGTCGGCGACCGCCCCGCTCGGCGTCTGGTCGGTGTAGCCGTGGGCGTGCGGCTGCGGGAACTCGGTCCCGCTCGGGAGCAGCGTGTGGCGCAGGCGGGCCGGGCGGAGCACCCGCCGGTCGATGAAGTCGGCCAGGCGCAGGCCGCTGACCTTCTCGATCACCAGGCCGAGCAGCACGAGGTTGCTGTTGCAGTACTGGAAGGTCTCGCCCGGCGCGAAGGTGTTCGCGTGCTTGAAGCCGTACGCGAGCGTCTCCTGCGGGGTGAACGAGCGCGCCGGGTCGTTCTCCAGCGCCTGGATGAAGTCCGGGTCGGAGGTGAACGGGAACAGGCCGCTGCGCATCCCGGCGAGCTGACGGAGCGTGATCCGTTCACCGTCGGGCACCCCGTCGACGTAGGCGCAGATCGGGTCGTCCAGGCCGATCCGGTGCTCGTCGACGAGTTGGAGCAGCGCGGTGACCGTGAAGGTCTTGGTCTCGCTGCCGATCCGGCTGAAGACGCCGGTGGTCATCGGGGTACCGGTCGCGGTGTCGGCGACCCCGGATGCGCGGACGTAGCTGCCCCGCTCCGGGAACCACAGCCCGACCACGGCACCGGGGATGCCGGCCTGTCGGCGGGTGTCCTCGACGGCCCGGTCCAGCCGCGCGGTCAGTTCGGGACCGAATCCGTCCGCCGGGCCGTCGTCCGAGGACCGGCCGGCCGCGTCGGGCACTGCGGCCGTGTCGGGTGCTGCGGTTGTGTCGGGCTCCGCGGCCGTGGCGGGGGCCGCTGCCACGGGGGACAGCACGGACGCCGCGAACAGCGCTTTGGTGAACAGGCGGCGGGAGGGGGAACGGCTCACGTCGGCGCTTCCTTCGGGTCGGGGACTCGGGTGCCAACGTCACCACCCGGTCCCCGGGCCGTGATCCCGGTCCGGTGCGGGATCCGGCGAGTCCACCCGTTCGGAGGCACCACGGTCCCTGGGTCCTGCCCCGGCCCCGGCCCGTCCTCCCGGTACCGCCCGCCGGCGGGTGGCGGCGGGTGGCGGCGGGTGGTGTGGCCGGTGGTGGCCGGTGCCGTCGGCCGGCGGCGTTCGTCGGGGAGGCGCCCGGGGTCCGACGGCCGAGCGGCCGGGTCACGGACGACCCGGCCGCGGGGCCGTTACGGGTGGACCGGCTGGCGCTCCACCAGGTCCGTCCCGACCAGCGCCGCCGCTCGGCGAAGCTGCCGGCGCAGGTCCGCGACGGCTGCCCGGGTCTCGTCGGGGAACCCGCGGGCGGCGGTCGCGGGCAGGGAGCCCGGCAGATCGCGCAGGGCGGCCCGCAGGACGCCGGCCAGCCGCTCGAGGTCGCCGAGCGCGAGCCGGCTGTCCTCCAGGTCCGGTGCCGGTGCGGGCCGGTCCGACGGCTCGCCGGGTGCCCACTCGCCGACGGTCACGGGGGCGTAGCCCAGTTCGGTACGGGCGGCGGTCAGCGCCTTGGCGGTCGGCCTGGCGCCGTCGGCCAGCGCCTTCTCCACCACCTCCCGGACCTGCGCGGGGCCGTACTCGCGCAGGACCGGGACCAGCACCCGCGCCTGGGACTCGCGGAGCACGAGGTTGCCAAAAGCCGGATTTGGCAACAGCGCGGCCTGGACCGGGATCATCTCCAGCAGGCGGTGCGCATAGGACCGGGACAGGCCCCAGCGGTCGCCGAGGTACTCCTCCCAGGTGCTGTGGGTGGAGCGGTAGAGCTTCCGGTCGTGGATCTCCCACAGGGCGGGTCCGGCCTGCTGGGCGAACCGGGTGTGGGCCGTCTGCTTGTCCGCCTCGAACTGCGCCTCGGCCTGTCGGACGGCCTCCATGCCTTCGGCCTGGGCGGCGGCCACCCGGGCCTCCAGCTCGGCGAGCGTGCACTCACCGAGGCCGTCCGGCCGGAGGGTGGCCCCGGCGGACCCCGCCGGGCCGGTCGGTCCCGCCGGGCCGGGGGAACCGGTGGCAGCGGCGGGGACGGCTGCCCGGCGGCTGCCCGGGCGGTTGCCGATCAGCAGGGTCTCCGGGCCGGTCAGGGCCGCGCTGCCGTCGGGACGCTGAAGGCGCGGGCGCTCGCTCATGCGGCGGCCTCCTGGAGGTCCTTGACCCGGGTGGCGAGCTTGGCGAAGTCGTCCGCGACCTCGCGGGCGGGCTGGCTGCGCAGCGAACGGAGCGGCGCCACCGAGTCGGCGGCGGCCTTGACCACGGCCCGTTCCCTGATGTGCGGGGCCCAGACCAGGCCGGGGAAGCAACTGTCCAGGCCGTCGATCTGGAAGTCGTGGACGCCGAGGCCGGTCCGGACCCGCGAGGGGACGACGCCCGCCACCCTGAGCCGGGGGTTGCTGAGGTCGTCGGCGTGGTCGCGGACGAAGTTCAGCACCCGTACGGCGCCCTCGATCCCGTCGAACTCCGGCTCCGCCACGATCAGCACCACGTCGGCTGCGACCATCGCGAGCTGGGTCAGGTGCCCGAGCGAGGGCGGGCAGTCGAGGAGGGTGATCCGGCGGTCGTCGCAGCCGGCCAGCGCCCGGCGGAGCCGCTTGACGGCGCCGACCGTACCGGCCTCGGAGATCCGGTTCTCCAGCTCGAACCGGGCCGGCAGGACGCGGATCCGGCTGCCGTAGATCCCGCCCCAGCCGCAGGGGACGTAGGCGTCCCGGGCGGCGCCCAGGGCGTCGCACTTGATCGCCTCACTGATCGTCATCTGGTCGGCGTCCGGCCGGGCGCCCAGCCGGCGGGAGGAGTTCCCCTGCGGGTCGACGTCGGCCACGTCCACCTCGTCGCCGCCCTCGGCGAGCGCGGCGGCGAGGTTCACCACCATCGCCGACTTCCCCGAACCACCCTTGTTCTGACACACCGCAATCCGCATCCGCACTCCCTCTGTGCCGCTCCGGCCGCCCTGACGTGGGCCGTGCTCGCAGAGTAACTATCCGATCACCCAACAGGGCCGACGGCTGCTCGGCCCCGGCGAGGAACACCCGGACGGCGGTGGGGCGGCGGCGGCCGGGTGCGGGCTCGGGCTCGGGCTCGGGTGGGGCTCGGGTGCGGGAGCGGGAACCGCTGTGCGGGCGGCTCGGCCGCGGTGGGTACGGGGCCCGGCACAGCGGGTCGAGCGCGGTGTTCACGACCGGCCCGCGCCGTCGCCGGACGGCTGCGGGGGACGGGGGCCGGTGAGGGTGGTCCAGCCGCCCTCGCGCAGCCGGTCGGTGAGGTGCAGGGCGGTCGCGGCGGGCACGGTCAGCCGCACGGCGGCGCCGGGTCCGGCGGACAGGTGGTCGAGCCGGACGTCGTCGATGTTGACGCCGGCCGCGGCGACGTCGGAGAACAGCCGGCCCAGTTCGCCCGGCCGGTCGCTCACCACCACGCCCAGGGTGGCCGCCCGGCCGGTCGCGGCGGGCGGCGGGATCCGGGCGCGGCCGGCGGCGCCGGTTGCCAGCAGCTGCCGCAGGTCGGTGGCGGCCGCCCGCCGGGCCTCGTCGCGGGCGCGGTCGGACGCCGGGCCGGCCCTGGTCCCGGCTCCGGTCGAGGTCCCGGTCCCGGCTCCGGTTCCGGCGGCCAGGGTGCGCAGTGCGGTGATGCCGACCCGCAGCCGGTCGCCGATCCGCTCCAGGACGTCGGCGACCGCCTCGGCGTTGGCGGTGAGCAGTTCCGCCGACCGGGCGGTGTCCCCTTCGGCGCCGCCGGTGGCCGGGTACGCGGGCTGCGTGGACAGCCGCAGCGCGAACTCCTGATCCGGGGTCAGCTGGCCCGCCGCCAGCGCGGCGAGCAGCAGCGGGGCGTGCGAGACCAGGGCGACGGCCCGGTCGTGTTCGGCGGCGTCCGCGATCACCGGGGTGGCGCCGCACAGGGCGACCAGTTCCAGGGCGCGGTTGAGGACGGCGTCCTCGGTCGCGCCGGTCGGGGTGATCACCCACGGGTGCCGGCGGAACAGGTCGGCGCGGGCGGCCAGCGGTCCGGCACGGCCCTCGCCCGCCATCGGGTGGCCGCCGATGTAGCTGGAGAGGTCGCAGCCGAGGGCCAGCGCCTGCTGCCGGGGCAGCAGTTTGACGGCTCCCACGTCGGTGTACGCGCGGGCCGTGCCGTCCTTCTGCAGCGCTGCCAGCACTCCGGCGACCCGGTCCGGCGGGACGGCCACCACGGCGATGTCCACGCCGTCCGCCGCGGGCGGCCGGCCCCGGCCCGGTGGTGGCCCGGGGCGTCCGGCGCCGAGTGCGGTCGCGGCCCGCAGCGCGGCCGGGTCGGTGTCGAAGAGGTGGACGTCGACCCCCTGGGCGCGCAGTGCGAGGCCCACCGAGGTGCCGATCAGGCCGGTGCCGACGACCAGGGCGGTTCGCATCACAGCCACCTTCCGGGGCGGGGTCTCGGGTGTGCCGCAGGCGGTGCGGGCGGCGCGGGCGGTGCCGGTGCGGCCGGTGCGGCCGGTGCGGGCGGCGGTGGGTCGGCCGGTCGGGGACAGCCGGGTCAGGGGCCCGGTACCGGCTGCGCCGCGGCCGCCGCGGCCTGCTCCAGCGTGGTGATGATCCAGTCGTCGAGCGGTACGCCGGCCCGGCCGGCCGCGGCCTGCCAGCGGTCCATGGCCTGCGCGGGAAGGGTCAGGTCGGGGAGCTTCGCCGGGGCGCTCACCGGGACGGGGTTGCGGGCGGCGCGCAGTCGGCGGCGCAGCTCGCTCTTGGACCAGCGGTTCTCGTGGGCGCGGGCGAGCCAGAGGTCCTGCCCGGCGTGGTCGAGCGGGGCGACTTCGGCGTGGTGCTGGAAGCTGAGCTCCGGGTGCCGTCGGTCCATGGTGAACTTCCTGGCCACCCAGGCGTAGTTGCGCAGCGTCTGGTAGTCGAGACCGGCCGTGTCGATCGCCCGGCGGTAGCGGTCGCCGTACTTGTCCTGGCCGTAGACCAGCCAGTCGCCGAGGCACCAGGCGAACGAGTCGGCGGTCTCGAACAGCTTGGCGCCGGCCTGCTCCCAGGTCTCGAAGGCGAGTGCGGCCGGGAACCGCAGGCCGACCCGGGTGGTGAGGATCTGCTGTCCGCGGTGGGTCCGGGGTTCGGCGGCGGGCAGGTGCCGGGTGGGGCCGTGGGGGGCCGTCCGGCGGGTGGTGCGGTCGAGGGGGTGACGTTGTCCCGTTGTTGGTTCGGTCCTGGTGGTGCTCACGTTTCTCATCCGTCCGTCGTCTTCCACCTGAGCAGGGACGGCGGTGGGAGTTGTCGTTTCCCCCGCTCCCGGACGCTCCTTCGTGTTGGTGCGAAGCGCCGGCCCCCGCAGCCAGAATGGCCCCGGCCGGAGGGCGTGACCAGTGTTGACCGGTTGACTCCACCGGGAAACAGGGAAACGGTCCGCCCGGCGGCCCGGTCCCGGGTGCCGCGGCGCTGGTCGGAGCGGGTCGGAGCGGGTCGGCCGCGGGTCGGCGAGGCCGTCACCGCGCTCCGCCTGTCCTGCCGGCGGGACAGCCGGAGAGGTGCCCGGACTGACCGTCAGGACCGGTGCCCGGTCGTCGGGTTGCCTGCGCAGGGCCGGTCCGCGGATTCCTTGACACCCTTCGACGCCGAATATTAGTTTCCGTCGGCGAGGGAGCCGCAGAGGAAATGCGAATGGGCCGCCGGATCCGGTGCGGCCGCGGCGGACCCGATTTCCCGTGGACCGCTGATCCGCGGTCCTCGGGCGCGAGGAAATTCCGGCAGAATGATCGGGAAGGCGTGAAAATGGCGGACGAGGCACAGAATTCGGTCCGGCCGTACACGGGGGACGAGTATCTGGAGAGCCTCCGCGACGGGCGCGAGGTGTGGGCGTACGGCGAGCGGGTCAAGGATGTGACGACCCATCCGGCGTTCCGGAACAACGCGCGCATGGTGGCCCGGCTGTACGACGCCCTGCACGACCCGGAGCGCCGCGGGCGGCTGACGGTCCCCACCGACACCGGGAACGGCGGCTTCACGCACCCCTACTACAAGGTGCCGCGCTCGGCCGAGGACCTGCGCACCGGTGTCGGCGCGATGGCCGAGTGGGCGCGGATGTCGTACGGCTGGCTGGGGCGCACACCGGATTTCAAGGCGGCCTTCCTGGCGACCCTGGGTGCGGATCCGCAGCACTACGCGCCGTTCGAGGCGAACGCGGCGCGCTGGTACCGCGAGGCCCAGGAGAAGGTCATCTTCATCGGTCACGGGATCGTCAACCCGCCGGTCGACCGGGACCGGGACGTCACCGAACTCCGGGACGTCCACCTGTCGGTGTGCCGGGAGACCGACGCGGGCCTGGTGGTGTCGGGGGCGAAGGTGGTCGGCACCAGTGCGGCGCTGACCCAGTACATCTTCGTCGCCAACTACGGTCAGGTCCCCGAGGGGGCCAAGGACCTCTCCTGCTACTTCATGGTGCCGACCAACACGCCGGGCGTGAAGATCATCTCGCGGGCCTCGTACGAGTACCAGGCCACGGTGGCGGGCAGTCCGTTCGACCAGCCGCTGAGCAGCAGGATGGACGAGAACGACGGAATCCTGGTGTTCGACGAGGTGCTGGTGCCCTGGGAGAACGTGTTCTGCTACGACGTGGAGAAGGCGAATCGGTTCTTCACCGGCTCCGGCTTCTATTTCCGTTCGATGCTGCACGGCTGCGTCCGGCTGGCCGTCAAACTCGATTTCCTCACCGGGCTGCTGACCAAGGGTCTGGACACCACCGGCGCGATCGAGTTCCGCGGGGTGCAGACCAGGCTCGGCGAACTGCTCGGCTACCGACACGTCCTGTGGGGGCTGGTCGACTCGATGGTGCACAATCCGGTGGTCCGTCCGGACGGCTCGGTGATGCCCAACAGCGAGAGCGCGCTGGCGTACCGGATGTTCGCCTCCACGGTCTACCCGAAGATCCGGGAGATCTTCTTCCGCGACCTCGGCAGCGCCCTGATCTACAACAACTCGCACGCCAGCGACTGGGCCACGCCCGAACTGCGGCCGTACCTCGACCGCTACATCCGGGGCCGGCACGGCGTCGAGGCGATCGACCGGGTGAAGCTGATGAAGCTCATCTGGGACTCGGTCGGCAGTGACTTCGGCGGCCGCTGGGAGCTGTACGAGATGAACTACGCGGGCAACCACGAGAACATCCGGATCGAGGCGTTCCAGCGCTACCGGGCGACCGGCGGCCTGGACGAGTGCAAGGCACTGGTGGACGCGTGCCTGGCCGAGTACGACGTCACCGGCTGGCGGGCGGACGACCTCACCGACCCGGAGGCCGTCGTGGTGGCCGGGCCCGCGGCCGGCCGCCGGGCCGGCAAGCCGTGAGCGGCACCCGGGTCGAGCGGCGCGGCCCCGACCCGCGCACCGACGGCGGCGAGCAGGCCTTCCGCGAGGTGATGGGCGAGCTGGTGACCGGGGTCTGCGCGGTGACCACCCGGGCCGGCCGCGGCCCCGACGCCGGCCACGACGCGATCGTGGTCAACTCGCTGACCTCGGTCTCGCTCCGCCCGCAGCTGGTCTCGATGTACCTGCGGGAGGACTCGTCCTTCCTGCGCTCGCTGTCCGCGACCGGGGTGTGGGCCGCGTCGATCCTGCCGGAGGGCAGCGGCCCGGTGGCCCGCACGCTGGCGCTGCCCGCGGACCGGCGGCCCGGCCCGGAGCTGGTCACCGGCTGGGTCCAGGGGGCGGCCACCGGCTGCCTGACCCTGCCGGACGCGCCCGGGGTGATCGAGTGCGAGCTGGACCGCTGCGTCACGGTCGGCGACCACGTACTGGTGGTGGGGCGGGTGGTCGGCCTCACCCGGCGGCCGGCCCGGCCCCTGGTCTTCCACCGCGGACGGTTCGACGCCTGACCCGCGGCCGCGGCCCCGCCGTCCGTACGGCGGCCGCGCCCGGCCGCACCCACCCCGTCACACCCGCCTGTCCCGTTCCACCGTCGAGGAGCTCTCTGTCATGACCATTTCTGAAATCACCCGCAGCGAGCCGGCCCCGGCCGGCCCGGACACCCGGCGCGCCATCGACGGCCGGACGCTGACCATCGAGGACGTCGTCCACGCCATGCGCAACCCCGGCACCGACTTCCGGGTGGCCCAGGAGGCGGCCCGGGCGATGGCCGCCTCCCGCGAGCTCAAGCACGAGCTGATCGCGGACCGCAAGCCCATCTACGGCGTCACCACCGGCTTCGGCGACAGCGTCACCCGCCAGATCTCCCCGGAGAAGGCCGTCGAGCTGCAGTACAACATGATCCGCTACCACCTCAACGGCACCGGTGCGCCGGCCCCCGACGACGTGGTCCGGGCCACCCTGCTGATCCGCGGCAACTGCCTGGCCCGCGGCCGCTCCGGGGTGACCCCGGAGATCGTCGCCCGGCTGCTCGACCTGATCCGCCACGACGTGCTGCCGCAGATCCCCTCCCGCGGCTCGGTCGGCGCCAGCGGCGACCTCGTCCCGCTGTGCTACGTCGCCTCGACCCTGATCGGCGAGGGCCTGGTCCGCCACGACGGCGCCCTGCGCGACGCCGCCGAGGTCTTCACCGAACTCGGCCTGGAGCCGGTGCGGCCGGAGGCCAAGGACGGCCTCGCGCTGATCAACGGCACCTCCTTCAGCTCCGCCTGGTCCGTGCGGGCCTGGGCCGACGCCGCCGAACTCGCCGAGGTCGCCGACATCTGCACCGCGCTGGCCAGCGAGGCGCTGCTCGGCAACCGCGGCCACTTCGCGGCCTTCATCCACGAGCAGAAGCCGCACCCCGGCCAGCTGACCAGCGCCCGCACCATCGGCGACCTGCTGGAGGGATCGGAGCTGGCCCGCTCGCACAGCCAGGTGGTCGACCTCAACGACGACCTCGCCGACCGGGGCTTCCAGCAGCTGCGCCGCAGCATCCAGGACCGCTACTCGATCCGCTGCGCCCCGCACGTCACCGGCGTGCTGCGGGACACCCTCGACTGGTCCCGGCAGTGGGTCGAGACCGAGATCAACTCCTCCAACGACAACCCGCTGTTCGACGTCGAGGCCCGCACCGTGCACAGCGGCGGCAACTTCTACGGCGGCCACGTGGTGCAGGCGATGGACTCGCTCAAGGTTGCCGTCGCCAACATCGCCGACCTGCTGGACCGCCAGCTGGAGCTGATGGTCGACGAGAAGTTCAACAACGGCCTGACCCCGAACCTGATCCCCCGGTTCGCCGACGACGACTGGAACGCCGGGCTGCACCACGGCTTCAAGGGCATGCAGATCGCCTGCTCCGCGCTGACCGCGGAGGCACTGAAGACCTCCGGGCCGATGAGCGTGTTCTCCCGGTCCACCGAGGCGCACAACCAGGACAAGGTCTCGATGTCCGCGATCGCCGCCCGCGAGGCCAACACCGTCGTCGAGCTGGTCCGCGAGGCCGCCGCGATCCACCTGCTGGCCGCCTGCCAGGCCCTCGACCTGCGCGGTCCCGAGCTGGCCGGCCCGCGCACCCGGGCGGTGTACGACCTGGTCCGCAAGCACGCGCCGTTCGTCGGGCACGACCGCCGGATGGACCAGGACATCGCCGCCGTGGTCGAGCTGATCCGGACCGGCGCACTCACCGACGCCGCGCGCGTCGCGGCCTGAGGGGCGGTCATGGTACTGAGCACGGACGCCCTGCTCGACCTGGAGCACCGCCGGCGGCTCGCCGCGGACCAGGGGATCGGCGGCGGCAACGCCTGGGCCGCCGCCCGCCGCCACAGCCCCGCCCCCGACGCCAAGGTGCTGCTCGCCGACCGGCCGCTGACCGGCCTGGACGGCCGCCTGCAGGCCGAGTTCAGCATCGCCGAACTGGACGACCTCGCCCAGGCGTGGTCCGGCTGGTACCTCGACCTCGGGGTCCGGCCGCGCGACCGGGTCGCGGTGTACCTGGACGACTCGTTCGAGGACCAGCTGCACCTGGCCGCGCTGTCCCGGATCGGCGCCATCGCCGTCCTGGTCAACGGCCGGATGCCGGTCGACACCGCGCTGGGCCTGATCCGCCGCACCGCCCCGGTCGGCCTGTACACCGACCGCGCCCACCTGGCGGAGCTGGCCGGGCGGCAGGCCGGGGCCGGCGTCGCCTGGACCCGCACCGCCGAGGACGCCACCGGACTGACGCACCGACCGCTCCCGGACGCGGCCTGCTACCGGCACGCCCCCGACGACCCGGTGCTGATCTGCCACTCCTCGGGCACCACCGGCGACCCCAAGCCGGTCGTCCACACCCACGCCCAGAGCGTGGCCGGCCTGCGGGCCCGGCTCGCCGAGCGGGCCGAGGCGCCGGACGTGCGGATCCTGTCCGCCGCACCGCAGTCGCACGCCGGGGCGACCGCGTTCACCCTCTACTGCCTGCTCGCCGGGGTCCCGCTGATCGCGCTGTCCCGGCCCGGCGGCCCCGAGGTGGCGGCGGCGGTCGCCCGCTACCGGCCCACCCTGGTGCTGGCGTTCAACCAGACCCACGCGGCGCTGGCCACCACGGAACTGCGCGAGGAGGACTTCGCCTCGGTGCGCTACTGGATCAACATGGGTGACGCCGCGCACGACCGGCACGTGCGCACCCTGATGCGGCTCGGGTACCACCTCGCGGACGGCGAACGGCGCCCCGGCTCGTTCTTCGGCGACGGTCTGGGCTCCTCCGAACTCGGCTGGAACGCCCTGGGCCGGGTCTTCACCCCGGACTCGCCGCCACGCCCGCGCCACCTCGGCCGGGTGGTACCGCCCGCCCGGGTCGCGGTGCTGCGCCCGGACGGCAGCGAGGCCGGGCCGGACGAGGTCGGCATGCTCGGCGTGGACAGCCCCGCGGTGACGCCCGGCTACTGGAACGACTCCGACACCACCTACCGCAGCCGGATCGGCACCTGGTTCCTGTCCGGGGACCTGGTCCGGCGGGATGCCGGGGGCGACTTCTTCCACGTCGACCGGGTGGTCGACGCGATCCACACCGCGGACGGCCCGGGCTACTCGGTGCTGATGGAGGAGACCCTGCTGCTCGCCCTGCCGGAGGTCGCCGACTGCGCGGTGGTCGCGGGCCGGCACACCGGCCGGACCGTCCCGGTCGCGGTGGTCCGGCTGCGCGAGCCCGGGGCCGACCCGGCCGAGCTGCTGGCCCGGGCCGGCAAGGCCCTGCGCGCGGCGGGCCAGCCGGAACTCGCCCTGCTGGAGTGCGCCGCCGAGCAGGACCTGCCGGTCGGCGCGACCGGCAAGGTGCTCAAGCGCGTGCTGCGGGAGCGGTACGCCGACCTGGCCGGCCTGCCGGCCCTGCCCGGCCGCGCCTTCGCAGCGGCGGCCCCCGCGAGCGCGCCGCACCCGGCGAGCTGAACGGCGCGCCGAACGCGCGCGCCCGACCCGAACGAAGGAGGAGGCCGGCGATGCCCGCCCCACTGCCGCAGATCGGCGACTGGACCAGCTTCGAGGAGCTCGGCCGGATCCAGTCCAAGCAACTCGACACCGTCCTGGAGCGGGCCATGCGCTCCCCGTTCTACCGGGAGCGCCTCGCGGGCCGTCAGCCCTCCGCCCTGGCCGACCTCGGGGTCACCCGCAAGGACGACCTGCGCGCCGGCTACCCGTTCGGGATGCTCGCCGTGGAGCGCCGGGAGCTCGCCACCTATCACGAGTCCAGTGGCAGTAGCGGCGTTCCCACCCCCTCGTACTACACCGCGGCCGAGTGGACGGACCTCACCGACCGCTTCGCCCGCAAGTCGGTCCCCATGACGGCCGACGACACCCTGCTGGTGCGGATCCCGTACGCCCTGGTGCTGGCCGGCCACCTGGCCCACCAGGCCGCACTGGCCACCGGCGCCACCGTGGTCGCCGGGGACTGCCGCTCGCTGGCCGCCCCGTACTCGCGGATCGTCCGCGCCCTGCACGACCTGGACGTCAGCCTCACCTGGTCCACACCGAGCGACACCCTGGTGTGGGCGGCCGGCGCGCAGCTCGCGGGCTACCGGCCCGCCGAGGACTTCCCGGCGCTGCGCGCGCTGTACGTCGGCGGCGAGCCGCTCGGGCCGGTCCGGCGGGAGCGGATCGCCGCGATCTGGGGCGTGCCGGTGGTCGAGGAGTACGGCTGCACCGAGATCGGCTCGCTGGCCGGCACCTGCCCGCAGGGGCGGATGCACCTGTGGGCGGACCGGGTGCTGGCCGAGGTCCGCGACCCGGCCACCGGCGAGATCTCCGCCGAGGGCGTCGGACAGCTGGTGCTCACCCCGCTGTTCCGGGAGGCGATGCCGCTGCTGCGCTACGACCTGGAGGACCTGGTCGAGCTGCGTTCGCAGGACTGCCCCTGCGGCTGGTACCTGCCGACGATCCGGGTGCTCGGCCGGGCCGGGAGCGACATCCCGGTGGCCGGCGGCTCGGTGACGTCGCGCCAGGTCGAGGACGCGGTGTTCGGGCTCCCCGCCGAGTACGGGGTGATGTTCTGGCGGGCCCGCGCCGGGGCGGACGCCCTCACCGTGCAGATCGAGGCCGCGCCGCCGTTCGCCGCCGACGCCCGGGCCGCGCTGGCCGCCCACGCACCGGAGGCGCTCGGGGTGCCGGTCCGGGTCGAGACCGTTCCGGTCGGGACCCTGGTGCCGCTGGAGCTGCTCTCCAACCGGCTCGACGCGATGAAGCCGCGCAGGCTGTTCGCCGCCGACGAGGACTGGGACGCCGCGGTCCTCACCTGCTGAACCCGACCCGGCCCGGCACCCCGAGCGCCTCCGGTGCGTGGGCGGCCAGCGCGGCCCGGGCGTCGGCGGCGAACGGC
>NZ_JBEZIR010000037.1:0-71296 GCF_040651175.1 Kitasatospora sp. NPDC048540 | reverse complement strand
GGGGCACCGGGAGAACCTGGACGTGGCCCGCACCCCGTCCCGGCCCGCACCCGGCCGCGTACCTTTGCTGCAGCACCTGCCGCCCGAGGACGACACCAGGAGGACGAACGTGGCCGCCAAGCGAGCCTCGCAACCGAGGAAGAGCGTATGGCTCACCCCGCGGCCGGCCCGCGGCCGCCGGGCCGCCGAGAGCGGGTCCGGCGCGGGCAACCTCGACCGGGAGAAGATCGTCGCCACCGCCGTGCGGCTGCTCGACGCGGAAGGTGACGCCCAGTTCTCCATGCGGCTGCTGGCCGCCGAACTGAACGTCACCCCGATGTCCGTCTACTGGTACGTCGCCAACAAGGACGACCTGATGGAGCTGGCCCTGGACGCGGTGGCCGGGGAGATAGACCTCCCCGACCTCACCGCCGGCCGGCCGTGGCAGAGCGACCTGCGGGCCCTGGCCGCCGCCTGGCGCCGCACCATGGTGGCCCACCCGTGGGCGATCCGCTCGTACGGCGAGTACCTCAACATCGGGCCGCAGAGCATGCGGTTCTCCGCCTGCGCCCAGACGGTGGTGGCCCGCTCCCCGCTGCCCGAGCAGGAGCGGCCCGCCGCGCTGTCGGCCGTCTTCCAGTACGTCTACGGCTTCACCTCGATGGAGAGCCGCTGGCTGGAGTACGGGCGGGAGTCGGGCCGTACCGCCGACGAGTTCCTGGAGGAGGTCGCCGGCAGCGTGGCCGAGGCGCCCGGCATCGAGGCCGGCGGCGGCATGATGGAGCGCCACTCCGGAGTCAGCATCGGCGAGCTGCGCGACCGTGACTTCGACCGCGCGCTCGACTGGCTGCTCGCCGGGATGTGCGCCGGCCTGACCGCCTAAGAGCTTGCCCGCCCGGGCGTCCGGCCGTCCGGGCGGTGCCGGTCAGCTGCCGGGGACACCGCCGATGCCCCACTGCCGGGGGGCGACGCCGGTGAGCGTCACCCAGGTCTGGGCCCGGATGGACTCGTCGAAGACGTCCACCACGGCCTGGGTGATCCGCTCGATGAGCTCCCGCTCACTCTGCTCGTCGAGCCGACGGTCGTAGATCTTCACATCGATGAACGGCACGGTGGGTGCGCCTCTCTGGTCGGACGGGGCTGGGAAAAGGGGACGTGGTGCGCGGTCAGCGCACGGCGAGCCGGCGGCCGCCGGTGCCGATCAGGGCTTCGCGGAGGGCGTGGCCGACCGAGTCGACCAGGTGGTCCACCTGGTCGTCGCTCAGGCCCGGATGGCAGGGCAGGTTGACCTGCTCGTCGAACCAGACCCGTTCGGCCTGCGGGCACTCGCCCGGCCCGTGGCCGCGCAGCCGCCACTCGGGCAGCAGGTGGAGCGGGAAGTAGCGCAGCTGGACCTCCACACCTCTGCGGTCCAGCGCCCGGACGAAGCTCTCCCGCGCCTCGCGTCCGGCCGTGAGGAAGAAGGTGTACAGGTGGTAGGCGTGGCTGCTGCCCTCGGGTACCTGCTGGACGCGGGTGCCGGGGAACTCGCGGACGGCGGCGTCCAGGCGGCCCGCGATCCAGCGGCGGCGCTCGGTGAACCGCTCCAGCGCGTCCAGCTGCACCAGCCCGACGGCGGCGGCCGCCTCCGAGAGGGTGGCGTTGGTGCCCGCGCCGCGGATGCCGACGGCCGCCCGGCGGTACACGTCGGCGGAGAACCGCATCCACGGCAGCAGGGCCGGCTCCTCGCCGGCGCGGTCGGTGACCGGGACGAACACCCCGTCCACCTCGTTGCCGCGCAGGCGTTCGACCCGCTCGGCCCAGTCGGCCCGGTTCAGGGTGATCATCCCGCCCTCGCCGAGGGTGGTGATGTTCTTGGTGGAGTGGAAGCTGAAGCACCCGATGTCGCCCAGCGCACCGGGGCTGACGCCGCGGTGGGCGGCCCCGAGCGCGTGGGCGCAGTCCTCGACCACCACGATGCCGGAGCGCCGGGCCAGGGCCAGCACCCGGGTCATGTCGGCGGGCAGACCGCCGTAGTGCACCAGCAGGATCGCCCGGGTGCGGGGGGTGATCAGGCTCTCCAGCACCGCGGGGTCCATGTTCAGGGTGTCCGGGTCGACGTCGCAGAACCGGACCGTGACCTGGTGGTCCAGCAGCGGCTGCACGGTCGCCTGGAAGGTCTGCGGGGTGGCGATCACCTCGTCCCCGGGGGCGAGGTCGAGCAGCCGGACGGCCAGCTCCAGGGCGACCGTCCCGCTGGTCACCGAGAGGGCGTGCCGGGCGCCGGTCAGGTCGGCGAACCGCTGCTCGAAGCGTTCGCGCCACACGCCCGCCGACAGCGGGTCCGGTGAGTGCACCACGTCCGCCAGTGCCGCCAGGTCGGCCTGGCCGACGATGCTGCCGCGGCGCTGGAACGGCACCAGGTAGTGCGCTGCGCTGTTCATCGCACTCCTCCCTCAGCCCGCGTCCGCGGCTGCCGGACCGGCCTGCACCAGCTCGGCCGCCCGCGCGGCCAGGACCTTCTTGTCCACCTTGTTGAGGCCGGTCAGCGGGAAGCCGTCGACCACCTCCACCCGGTCCGGCAGCTTGAAGTCGGCCAGCCCGCGCGAGCGCAGCAGCCTGCGCAGCTGCGGCAGGGTCGGGGCCGGTCCACCGGCGGCGGGCACCACGAACGCGCAGGTCTTCTCGCCCAGCAGGGCGTCCGGCATCGCGACGACGGCCGCCTGCTGGACCGCCGGGTGGGCGGTCAGATGGCCCTCGACCTCGGTGGCGGAGACCTTGTCGCCGCCCCGGATCACCACGTCCTTGACCCGGCCCGCGACCACGATCCCGCCGTCCGCGGTCCGCCGGACCAGGTCGCCGCTGCGGTAGAAGCCGTCCTCGGTGAAGGCCGTGGCGTTGTGCTCCGGCGCCCGGTAGTACCCCCGCAGGGTGTACGGACCGCGGGTCAGCAGCTCGCCGACCTCCCCGTCCGGGACGTCCCGCCCGTCGGTGCCGACCACCCGGATCTCGTCGGCCGGGGAGACCGCGCGGCCCTGGGTGGTGAGCACGACCGGGCGCGGGTCGTCGAAACGGGTGAAGGTCAGCAGCCCCTCGGCCATGCCGAAGACCTGCTGCAGGCGGACCCCGAGCCCGGGTTCGATCCGGGCGGCCACCTCGTCGTGCAGCTTCGAGCTGCCGACCTGGAGGACGTCCAGGCTGGAGAGGTCGCTGCCGGTGCGCCCGGCGGCGTCGAGCCACAGGTGCACGATGGTCGGGATCACCGAGGTCATGGTGACCCGCTCGCGTTCGATCAGCGGGAAGCACACCTCGGGGGTGGGCTCCTCGGCGAACACCACCCGCCCGCCGGTGCCCAGCACCCCGATCACGCCGGGGCAGCCCCACGGGAAGTTGAACTCGACCGGCAGCACCGCCAGGTAGACCGTGTCCGCGTCGAGTCCGCAGAGGTCGGCGGTGATCCGGCTCTGGTAGGCGTAGTCGTCGTGGGTGCGCGGGATCATCTTCGGCAGTGCGGTGGTCCCGCCGGAGAGCAGGAAGAACGCGACGTCACCGGCGTCCGGCTCGGGGAGTGCGGCCGGGGCGCGCTCCAGGTCGGACAGGGCCGTGAAGCCGTCGCCGCCGGTGCCCGGGTCGCCCGCGACGAACACCTGGGCGATCCGCGGCACCTCGGCCCGCAGGTCCCGGGCCAGCTCCCGGTGGTCGAAGCCTCTGACCAGGTCCGGGACCACCAGGGCCACGGCGCCGGACAGTTCGGCCAGGTGCCGCAGCTCGTTGCCGCGGTAGGAGGGGAGCGCGAACACCGGCAGCGCACCCGCCCGGAACAGCGCGAAGCACACGGCCACGAACGCCGGGGTGTTCGGCAGCTGCACCAGGACCCGCTCCCGAGGGCCGATCCCGCGCTCGGCGAACCCGGCCGCCAGCCGGTCGCACCAGGCGTCCAGTTCGCGGTACGTCACCCGGACGCCGTCGGCGTCCACCAGGGCGACCCGGTCGCCGTACCGCTCGGCCCAGCCGCGCAGCAGCGACCCCAGGGTCTCGCCGCGCCAGTACCCGGCGGCGCGGTACCGCTCGGCCACCTCCGGCGGCCAGGGCACGCATCCATCCAGCATCGGTCGTCCTTCCGTCGGGCCCGGCAGGGTCCCCGGCGCCCTCGGTGCGGGCGCGGTGCGGGCGCCGGACAGTCTCGGCGGGCGCGTTGACAGCGGGCTGATCCAGCTGACGGGGGCACGGGGCGCCCCCGGGGCCCCGTCAGCCCCATCAGGCCCGTGTCAAGGCCGCTGACCACGCTGGTGCGCTCAGCCCCCGGCCGATCACGACGGCCGGCGATCGAACTCTGGGAGCGTCGGATGAAGACCTGGGTCCTGAGCGAACGTGACGTGGCACAGGTGGTGGAGAGAGTCGGCCGGGACGCGGTGATGGACCGCGTGATCGACCGCTTGGCCGAGGGCCTGGCCGAGGTCGGCAGAGGCCGGCGGGCGCTGTCGCCGCAGCGCGGCGGCTTCGTCCGCGCCGAGCCGGTCCCCGGGATCTGGGAGTGGATGCCGCACCGCGAGCCCGGCGACAGCATCACCCTGAAGACGGTCGGCTACAGCCCGGGCAACCCGGGCCGGTTCGGGCTGCCGACCATCCTGGGCACGGTCGCCCGCTTCGACGACACCACCGGGTCGCTGACCGCGCTGATCGACGGGGTGCTGCTCACCGCGATCCGTACCGGTGCGGCGTCCGCGGTGGCCAGCCGGCTGCTGGCCGCGCCGGACAGCCGGGTGGTCGGCCTGATCGGCGCGGGCGCCCAGGCCGTCACCCAACTGCACGCGCTCACCAGGGTGTTCCCCGTCGAGCGGGTGCTGGTGCACGACACCGATCCGGTGCACGCCGCGAGCCTCGCCGACCGGGTCGCCTTCCTCGGCCTCGACGTCCGGGTGGCCGTGCCCGAGCTGATCGCCGCGTCGGCCGACATCATCTGCACGGCGACGACCGTCGCGGTGGACGGCCCCCCGGTGCTGCCCGCGCACGCCGCCACCCGCCCGCACCTGCACGTCAACGCCATCGGCGCCGACCTGGTCGGCAAGACCGAGCTGCCGGTGGACCTGCTGCGGCGCGCCTACGTCAGCCCCGACCACCCGGAGCAGGCCCGCCACGAGGGCGAGTGCCAGCGGCTGGCGGAGGACGAGATCGGGCTCAGCCTCGGCGAGCTGTGTGCGGACCCCTCGCTCGCCCGCGACCTGCGCGGCCGGCCGACCGTCTTCGACTCGACCGGCTTCGCCCTGGAGGACCACCTGGCGATGGAGGTCCTGCTGGAGATGGCCGCCGAACACGACCTGGGCCTGCGGCTGCAGATCGAACACCACCCCGCCGACGCCCTCGACCCCTACGCGCTGACCCCCGCCGCCGTAGCCGCCGACCACACCTGACCGGGCGCGGGCGGGCCGCCCGCCCCGGGCGACCCGCACCCTTGCCGCGCCGAAGGAGCCATGATGGACCAGCAGACCGTTCCCGCCCCGCCCTCCCTGGCCGACGGCGGCCCGGCGATGTTCGCCTGGCTGCGCGAGATGCGCGACCACCACCCGGTCCACGAGGACCGGTACGGGGTGTTCCACGTCTACCGCCACGCCGACGTGCTGGCGGTCACCTCCGATCCCGCCGTCTTCTCCTCGGACCTCGGCCGGCTGCGGCCGGACTCCAGTGCGCTGAGCGAGGAGATCCTCTCCGTCATCGACCCGCCGCTGCACCGCAGGCTGCGCAGCCTGGTCAGCCAGGCGTTCACCCCGCGCACCGTCGCCGAGCTGGAGCCGCGGGTGACCGAGCTCGCCGGGCAGCTGCTCGACGCGGTGCAGGGCGGGACCTTCGACGTGGTCGGCGACTTCGCCTACCCCCTGCCGGTGATCGTGATCGCCGAGCTGCTCGGCGTGCCGCCGCAGGACCGGGAGCTGTTCCGCAGCTGGTCGGACCGGATGCTGTCGATGCAGGTCGACGACGCGGTGGAGATGCAGTTCGGCGACGAGGCCGGGGACGACTACGAGCGGCTGGTCAAGCAGCCGCTGAAGGAGATGCACGCCTACCTCCGGCGGCACGTGGAGGAGCGCCGCCGCGCCCCGCAGGACGACCTGCTGACCCGGCTGGCCGCCGCCGAACTGGACGGGGAGCGGCTGACGGACCGGCAGATCGTCGAGTTCGGGGCGCTGCTGCTGATGGCCGGCCACGTCTCGACCTCGATGCTGCTCGGCAACACGGTGCTGTGCCTGGAGGAGAACCCGCAGGTCGCGGCCGAGCTGCGGGACGACCCCGCGCTGATCCCCGCGGTGGTGGAGGAGGTGCTCCGGATGCGCCCGCCGATCACCGTGGCGGCCCGGGTGACCACCCGCGAGGTCACCGTCGGCGGGGTGGTGATCCCCGCGGACCGGATGGTGATGGCCTCCCTGCTGTCGGCCAACCACGACGAGCGGCACGTCCCGGACCCGGAGCGCTTCGACCACCGCCGCAGCCCCAACCCGCAGCTGGCCTTCGGCCACGGCATCCACTACTGCCTCGGCGGGCCGCTCGCCCGGCTGGAGGGCCGGATCGCGCTGGAGGCGCTGCTCGCCCGGTTCGCCGACATCCGGATCACACCCGGTGCGGAGTACGACTTCCACCGCGAGGGGCTGTTCGGCGCCCGTTCGCTCCCGCTGACCGTGCGTCGCGGCTGAACGGCCGTGGCCGCCCTCCCGCCCGACGGGCCGTCCGAGATGGACGACGCACTGCTGTGCTCGCCCTGGCACGTCCTGGCGCACGTCTACCGGGCCCGTCCCACCGGGCGGGTCCGCGGCCGGCGCGAACGGCCGCAGCCGGTCCGCGACCGGGCCGACCGCGGCGAGACCGCCGACCGCACGCCCCGGCGGCACCGGCAGTCCTGACCCGCCGACCGTTCCAGGGCTCGTGACCCACCAGGACACGTGCTCCGTACGCCGCGGTCCGGCTCCCCACCAGGGAGCCGGACCGGGTGCGAAGGCCCGTATCCCCACCCGGGATGCGGGCCTTCGCCGTTCGCGAAAAACAAAAACAGACCGACTGGTCTTCTACTAGCAAACCGTATAGTCTGTTTTTAATTGCGGGGGCGGCGCCGGTGCCGTTCCGTGCCCATCCGGGGCAGCGACCAGGGGAGACGCCGTGGACATCGATGTGCTGGGATCGCTCGACGTACGGGAATCCGGGGTGTCCATCGCCCCGACGGCCCCCAAGCCGCGGCACCTGCTCGCGGTCCTCGCCCTGCACGCCGACCGGACGGTGCCGGTGGCGCTGCTGATCGAGGAACTCTGGGACGGCAGCCCGCCGCGCTCCGCCCGCAACACCCTGCAGACCTACGTCCTGCAACTGCGGGAACTGATCGCACAGGCCCTGCGGCGGGCCGGTGACCCGTACGACGCCAAGCGGGTGCTGGCCACCGTGCCCGGCGGCTACCACCTCGACACCAGAGGGGGAGTCAGCGACGCCCACGAGTTCGAGCGGCGCGCGGCCGACGGCTACCGGGCGATGGCCCAGGAGGACTTCCCCGGCGCCGCCCGCCGGCTGCACGACGCACTGGGCCTGTGGAAGGGCTCCGCGTTCGCCGACGTCCGGGCCGGCTCCCTGCTCGACATGGAGATCCGCCGCCTCGAGGAGGCCCGGCTGTGCGCCCTCGACCAGCGGATCGAGGCCGAACTGCGGCTCGGCCGGCACCGTGAACTGCTCGGCGAACTCACCGTGCTGGCCGGACGCTACCGGATGCACGAGTCGCTGCACCGCCAGCTCATGATCGCGCTGCACCACTCCGGCCGCCGCGGCGACGCCCTCGCCGTCTACCAGCGGCTGCGCATGACGCTGGTGCGCGAACTGGGCCTGGAGCCCTCGCCCGGGCTGCGCCGGCTCCAGCAGTCGATCCTGGCGGCCGGCCCCGAACGGGAGGCCCCGCAGCAGTCCTGGGGGCGACTCGCCCACGCGGGCTGAGCGGCACCGGACACCGACGAACGGGAGGGGAGAGACATGCAGGAGAGGTCGGTGACCACCCGCCGCAGACTGGTGACGGCCGCGGCCGAGCTGTTCGACCGCAACGGCTACGCCAACGCGACACTGGCCCAGATCACCGGCGCGGCCCGGGTCACCAAGGGGGCGCTGTACTTCCACTTCGGCTCCAAGAGCGAACTGGCCGATGCCGTCCGGGAGTACGGCCGCACCCTGCTCGCCGACTCGGTCGACGCGCTCGCCGCGCGCAACAATGGCTCACCGTTGCAGACCCTGATCGACTCCACCCACTGGCTCGCCCGCAGCCTGCGCGAGGACCCGGGCCTGCGTGCCAACTTCCGCCTGAGCCGCGAGCTGTACGGCCGCGAGAGCGGGCACGCCGACTTCTTCCAGGTATGGCTGACCACCTCCTGGGCGCTGCTCGACCAGGCCCGCGCCGCCGGGGAACTCGCCGACGACGCCGGGCGCACCGGCCCGCAGACCCTGCTGGCCGCGGCGGTGGCCGGGATCGAGGTGCTGGCGGCCACCCCCATGGCGGACGACGAACTCGCCGCCCGGGTCAGCGCGCTGTGGACGCTCGCGCTGCCCGCGCTGGTGACGCCCGCGACCCGGGCCGCCCTCCGGACGGCTCCCCCCTGAGCGGGGGGCCGCACCCCCGCGCTGGTCCTTTCGGGGGAGGCCGCGCCGGCGGCTCCCCCTTTCGGCGGAGCGGGCCGCCGCCCGCCCGCCCGGACCGGTCCGAAAGGACCAGCCGGAATTACCTCAGCACGAGCGATGGTCCCTTATCCGTGGCGCCGCCAGAATTCCTTTGTACCCAAGCCGGGTTGGAATCCTGAAGACCGTGGAGACATGCCGTGCCCGACGCTGCTCCGGTTGCGAAGACGAAGAAGGCCAAGAATTCCCAGGACGTGCCCGCGCAGGCAGGCGGATCCCGGACCGGAATTCCCCGGGAACGCCGCCGGGCGTTCCTGGAGCAGATGATGCTGTCCCGGGAGTGCGACCGGCGTTCCGGGATCGTCCTGCGCCAGGGCCAGGCCTGGTTCCACATCTCCTCGGCCGGCCACGAGGCCCTCGCCGCCGTGTGCGAGCTGCTGGAACCCCGGGACCTGATCTTCCCGCACTACCGTGACCGGACCCTGATGCTGGCCCGCGGCATGGACGCCGAAGGACAGGCCAGGGACCTGATGGCGAAAGCCGGATCGCATTCCGCGGGCCGCAACATGAGTTCCCACTTCAGCCACCGGCCGGGAAATGTCTTCTCGCTCGCCAGCCCCACCGGGAGCCAGTGCCTCCCCGCCGCCGGCGCCGCCTGGGCATCCGATCTGCGGAACGAGGGAAAGGTCGTCGTCTGCTCCATCGGTGACGCCTCGACCCGGCAGGGCGAATTCTTCGAGGCGCTCGCCTTCGCCGTGGAACGCAGTCTCCCGGTCCTGTTCCTGGTCTCCGACAACCGCTACGGCATCAGCACCCCGACCGAGGCACTCTCCCCGCAGCGCCTCGGCCTGCTGCCGGAGGCCGTCACCACGGTGGTCGACGGCTCCGACCCGGACGCCGTGCACGCCGCCGCCGCCGAGGTGCTGCCCGGCATCCGGGGCGGCCGGGGCCCGGCCGTGCTCTGGTGCCGGCTGGACCGGCTCGACTCCCACACCTCCTCCGACGACCAGCGCCTCTACCGCTCCGCGGCCGAACTCGCCGCCATGGCCGACCCGGTGGACCTGTTCACCCGCCGCCTGGAGGCCGAGGGCACGGTCGCCGCGGGCTGGGCCGACCAGGTCCGGGCCCGGCTCGCCGACGAGGTCGAGCAGATCTTCGACCGCGTCGCCGCCGAGCCGACCGGCGACCGCACGGCCGTCCTGGACCACCTGTTCGCCGGACCCGCCGAGCAGCCCGCCGCCCCGGCCGACACCCGCCCGAGCGGCGGCACGATGGTCGAGGCGGTGAACCGGGCGCTGCGCACCGGACTGCACGACCACCCCGAACTGGTCCTGTTCGGCGAGGACATCGAGGACCCCAAGGGCGGCGTCTTCGGCTTCACCAAGGGCCTCGGCGAGCTCGCCGGACCGCGGATGACCAACTCGCCGCTGGCCGAGGCGACCATCGTCGGCGCCGCCGTCGGCCTCGCCGCGGTCGGCATGCGCCCGGTGGTCGAGCTCCAGTTCGTCGACTTCGCCGGCCCGGCCTGGAACCAGATCGCGTCCCAGCTGACCACCCTGCGCTGGCGGACCGCCTCCAGCTGGCGCTGCCCGGTCGTCATCTACGCACCCTGGGGCGGCTACCTGCCCGGCGGCGGCATCTGGCACAGCCAGAGCAACGAGAGCCTGTTCACCCACCTGCCGGGACTGCGCGTGGTGGTGCCCTCCACCCCGGAGGACACCGAAGCGGTCTTCCTGGAGTCCTTCGAAGCCCCCGACCCCACGCTGATCCTGCTGCCCAAACACCTGATGCGGCGCCCGTACCCGCCCCAGCCCGCCCCGGCGCCCGCCCGCGGCGCCCGGCTGCTGCGCGGCGGCACCGACGTGACCGTCGCCACCTGGGGCAACGGGACCGAACTCGCCCTCGAGGCGGCCGGCCGGCTGGCCGCCGAGGGCACCGAGGCGGAGGTGATCGACCTGCGCTGGCTGACCCCGCTCGACCGCGAGGCGGTCGCCGCCTCGGTCCGGCGCACCGGCCGGCTGGTCGTCGTCCAGGAGGACAACCGCACCAGCAGCTTCGGCGCCAGCGTCCTCGCCGAACTCCTTGCCGGTGACGACGAGTTCTACTCCCTCCTGGCGCCGCCCCGGCTGGTCGCCCGGCCCGATGTCCACATTCCCTTCCACCCCGACCTGGAGAGCGCCGTGCTGCCCGCGGCGGACGACGTGGTCGCGGCCGTCCGATCGGTGCTGGCATGAGCGAGAAGAAGACCCCGACCACCACGCTGACCGTCCCGCGCCTGGGGGAGGGGATCGTCGAGGTCCTGATCCTGCGCCTGCTGAAGCAGCCCGGCGACCTGGTGGCCAAGGACGAGCTGCTGTACGAGATGGAGCACGACAAGGCCGCCGTCGAGATCGAGTCGCCGGTGGCCGGCCGGCTGCGGACCTGGCTGGTCGAAGAGGGTGCCCGGCTGCCGATCGGCGGAGCCGTCGCCGAGATCGAACCGGTCACCGCCGAGGGCGGGCCCCAGGCCCCCGCGCCGGGCGGCCCGGCCACCGAGGCCGGACCGGCCCAGGGCGCGTCCGCCGCCGGACTGCCCGGCACCATCCCACCCGGCACCGTCCGCATCCCGCCGAGGACCCGGGCGCACGCCCGCCGGCTCGGCCTGGACGAGGCGGTCCTGCCCACCGTCCCCGCCCGGGGCCGCAGCCTGCTGCCGGCCGACCTGGAACGGTTCGTCGCGGACGGCCGCACCGGCGAACCGACCCCCGCCGTCCCTGTCCCCGCCGCTCCTGTCCCTGCCGCCGCGGAGCCGGTGACCGCCGCCGACTACACCGACGTGCCGGTCAGCCCCCGCCAGCGGGAGCTCAACCGGGCGCTGCGGGCGGGCGCCGGGGACGTGGTGCCCGCCGTGGTCGCCACCGAGGTCCCCGAGCGGGTCCTGGCGGACGCGCTGCGCGCCCACACCCGGACCCACGGCGCCGGGTTCACCACCGCCTTCCAGGTCTTCGCACGGCTGGCGGCCCGGGCCGCGGCAGGTTTCCCCGCACTGCGCACCCGCCGCCTCCCCGACGACCGCCTGCGGATCTTCGACCACGTCGACCTGGGCATCGCCTGCGCCACCGACGACGGCGACCTGACGGTCGGGGTGGTGCGGCGGGCCGACCGGCTGGACGGCGCCCGGTTCGGCGAGCGGTACACCGACGCCGTCGAACGGGCACTGAACGGCGAGTCCCAGGCCGACGGCCGGGTGACGCTGATGCTCTCCCACCTCGGCGACGGCGGCGCGACCTTCGCCGTCCCGGTGGTCGTCCCGCCCGCCGCCGCCACGCTCTTCCTCGGCGCGCCGTCCGACGGCGGGGCGAAGCCGGTCCGACGCCTGGTCCTGGCCTTCGACCACACCGTGTTCAACGGGCAGGAGGCCGCCCGGTACCTGGAGGCCGTACGGGACGAGCTGGCCCGGGCCGGGGCTCCCGACGACGACCGGCAGCCCACCGCGCACCGCGGCGGCGCGGGCGGCGACCAAGCTTCGCGCGGCACCCTGGAGCGGCTGGTCGAGCTGGCCACCGAGGTGGCCGGCGAGCCGGTGGACCCCGATCGCCCACTCGGCGAGCAGGGCTTCGACTCGACCAAGGCACTGCGCCTGGTCCGGGACACCGGCCGGGCGTTCGGCACCACGCTGCCCGCCACCGCCATCTGGCGGTACCCGACCCTGCGGGCCCTGGCCGGCCGGCTGCCCGCGGCCGCGCCGGACCTGGACCTGCCCGCGGAGGAGCAGGTCCAGGAGGCCGAGGAGCCCCGGGCCGGGGAGGCCGGGCCGGGGCCGTCCGACGACGACATCGCCGTGATCGGGATGGCCTGCAAGGTCCCGGGCGCCGACGACGTGGACGGCTTCTGGACCCTGCTGGCCGACAACGGCTGCCGGATCGCTCCGGTGCCCGCCGACCGGTTCGCCGGGTCCGTACCCGAGGGGCTGCGGGCCGGTCTGCTGGACCGGATCGACCTGTTCGACGCCCCGTTCTTCGCCGTGACCCCGCGTCAGGCCGCCGCCATGGACCCGCAGCAGCGCACCCTGCTCGAACTGAGCTGGCAGGCGCTGGAGCACGCCGCCCTCAACCCCGACGACCTGGCCGGCACCCCGGTCGGCGTGTTCGCCGCCGCCTGCAGCTACGACTACCGCGAGCAGCTGGTGGAGAACGGCGCGGCGGACGGCTACGCCACCGTGGGCACCTTCCCGGCCTTCCTCGCCAACCGCATCTCGCACACCTACGACTTCACCGGGCCGAGCATCACCGTCGACACCGCCTGCTCCGGCGCCCTGACCGCGCTGTCGCTCGCCGAGGCCGCGATCCGCGCCGGGGACTGCGAGATCGCCCTGGCGGGCGCCGCCAACCTGCTGAGCAACGGCTTCAACCACCGGGCCTTCCAGCGGGCCGGCATGCTCTCCCCGAACGGCACCAGCCTGGTGTTCGACCGTGCGGCCGACGGGTTCGTCCGCGGCGAGGGCGCCGGCTGGGTGGTGCTCAAGCGGCTCGGCCGGGCCGTCGCGGACGGCGATCCCGTCCTCGCCGTGCTGCGCGCCACCGCGGTCAACCACGGCGGCCGCGCCACCGCCCTCACCGCACCCAACCCGCGCGCCCAGAGCGCCCTGATCCGCACCGCGCTGGACCGTGCAGGGCTGCGCGCCGGTGACCTGGGCTTCCTGGAGGCCCACGGCACCGGCACCCCGCTCGGCGACCCGATCGAACTGGACGCCGTCCGCGAGGTCCTGGAGGGCGACCCGCAGGGCCCGCCCAGCGCCGCGGCCGGCCCCCGGGGACGGCTGTGGGTGGGCTCCGCCAAGGCCAACATCGGGCACCTGGAAGGCGCATCGGGCCTGGCCGGGCTGGTCAAGGCCGTGCAGGTGCTGCGCCACGGCGTCATCCCCGGCACCCCGAACTTCGGCGAGCTGAACCCGCACATCGACCTCGCCGGCACCCCGCTCACCGTCGCCGACCGCGCGGTCGACTGGCCGCGCCCGCCCGGCGCCGCGCCCCGCCGCGCCGCCGTCAGCGCGTTCGGCTTCGGCGGGAGCAACGCCCACGCCGTCCTGGAGGAGGCACCGGCGCTCGACGGTGCCACCGCGGGAGCGCCCGCCGGGCCGCTCGCCGTCCCGCTGTCCGCCGCCACCGCCGGGTCGCTGGCCCGGCTGGCCGGTGACCTGGCCGACCGTGTCACCCGGGAGCCGGCCGACCTGCGGCAGATCGCCTGGTCGCTGCAGAGCGGCCGCCGGGCGCTGGCCGAACGGGCCCTGCTCGTCGTCCGCGACGTCACCACGCTGGCCGCGGCCGCCCGCGCACTCGCCGCCGGGGAACCCCACCCGGCGACGGCCACCGCACCGCACCCCGCCGCCCTGGACCTGCTGGACGAACCGGCCCGCCGGCCCCTGCTGGCCTGGCTGTCCGGCGCCGCCGCGGACTGGGCCGCGCTGTGGACCGACGGCACGCCGCCCCGGCGGATCCCGCTGGTGCCCTACCCGTTCGACCGGAAGCAGTACTGGCTGCGCGGTGAGCGGCGGACGGACCCGCAGGCCCCCGCCCTCGCGGCCCCCGCGGCGCCGGCGGGGGGACCGGAGGTGACCGAGCTGCCCGCCGGGCACCCGCTGGCCCAGCACACGGTGGGCGGCCGCGCGGTCGCCCCCGGCGCCCTGCTGATCGACGCGCTGGCCGGTGGCGGGCCGGTCGCCCTGCGCGGCGTACGGTTCCTGCGCCCGGTCCCGTTCGAGGACGGGGTGCGGCTGGAGCGGACCGCCGACGACGGCCACGGCCGCACGGTGCTCACCCTCGCCCACGACGGGCACGTCCACGCCAGGGCCGCCGCCGACCCGGACAGCCCCGACTGCCTGGTGCCCGACCGCCGGGCGCTCGCCGACGCCGTCCCGGTCGACCTGCCCGCGATCCTGCGCCGCAACGGCATCGAGGTCGGCCCCGCCTACGCCGCCGTCGGCGACCTGCGACGCTCGGGCGACTGGGCGGTCGGCCGGATGACGCCGCCGCCCGGCGACGCACCCACCCGCCGGGTCGGCTGGCTGGACGCCGCCCTGCAGGCCGCCTGCGCGCTGACCGAACCGGGGCGCCCCCGGATGGCCGCCGCCGTCGGCCGGATCGCCTGGACCGGCGAGGTGCCGGACCACGCCGAACTGGTGCTGCACCTCGTCGAGGACAGCCCCGCCCAGACCCTGGTCGACCTGCACGCCATCGCCGACGGGCGGGTCGTCCTGCGGGTCGGCGGCCTGCGGCTGGTCGCGCTCCCCGCCGACGGCCGTCCGGCCGGGGCCACCCGGTCCGAGGACGGGCCGCTGCGCCTGCTGGCGCCGGTCTGGGCGGAGGAGCCGGCCGCCGTCGACGCGGTGGCGGCCGGGCGCACCGCCGTCGTCCTGCTGCACGACCGGCACACCGCGGGCCTCGCCGCCCACCTGGCCGCCGACGGCCCCGACGGCCCGGCAGGCGGGCCGGTCACCCCGGTACCGGTGGGCGCCGACGGCGTCGACCGCGACCGGCTCGCCGCCGCCGTGCACGCCGCCGTGCTCGCCGCCGCCGGAGCGCCGCTCACGGTGGCCCTGCTGGTCGGCGGCGCCCGGTGGACCGAGGACAGCTCCGGCACGGCCGCCCTGCGCGGCTGGCTGACCGCGCTGCTGACGACGGCCCAGGAGCTGGCCGCCCGGACCGCACCGACCGGGGTGCGGCTGCTGACCACCGGCCTCGCCGCGCCCGACGGCGGGTCCGCGCCCCCCGGCGCCGCGCTCCAGGGAGCCCTGCTCGGCGCCCTGCGCACCCTGCCGCTGGAGCTCGCGGGCGTCACCGCGGCCGCCGTCGACCTGCCGGCCGACGCCCTCGGCCGGGACGGCCAGGACCCCGGAACGGCCGAGGTGCTGCGCCGTGCGCTGGAGGAGCCCTGCGGCCGGACCGTCCCGCTGGTCGCGCTCCGGGGCCGGCGCAGGCTGCGCCAGGTGTTCACCGAGCGGGAGGTCCCCGGGGGCGCCCGCGGTTTCCGCGAGGGCGGCGCGTACGTCCTGTTCGGCGGCGCCGGCGGCATCGGGGCCGAGGTGGCCCGCCACCTCGCCACCGCCTACCGGGCCTGCCTGGTGCTGGTCGGCCGGTCGGCCGAGAGCGACCGGGTCCGGAAGCTGCTGGACGACCTGCGGGCGGCCGGCGGCCGGGCCCGCTACCTGGCCGGTGACGTGACCGACCCGCAGGCGGTGGCCGCCGCGCTGGACGACTGCCGGACCGCCTTCGGCGAGCCCGACGGCGTGCTGCACAGCGTCGGTTCGGTCAGTGACGGGCTGCTGACCGGCCTCGGTCCGGCCGACATCGACCACGTGCTCGACACCAAGGTGGCCGCCGTCCTCACGCTGCGCCGCGCCCTGGCCGGACGGCCGGGCACCGCCCTGGTGCTCTTCTCCTCCGTCGCGGGCCTGTTCGGCAGCGTCGGCGGGCTCAACTACGCGGCGGCCAACGCCTTCCTCGACCACTACGCGGCCGCCGTCGACGGCGACGGCGGCCTGCTCGCCCGCAGCTTCGACTGGGGCCTGTGGCGAGGCACCGGCCTCGCCCGGCAGTACGCGGCGCACGTCCGGCGGCAGTACCCCGGACTGACCGACTTCCTACCAGAGACAGGGGTGGCCGCCTTGGAAGCGGGCATGACCGGCACCGATCCGCAGACCGTCGCCGTCGGCGGCGACCCCGAGCCGCTGCGGGCCCTGACCCGGCCCGCCGCCGACCCGGCGCACCGGCTGGAACGCTACGCCCGCGGCGCGCTCGCCCGCCGGATGGCCGACCTGGGCCTCGACCGCGCCACCGCCCGGGCGGGCACCGCGGCCGCCGCCGACCTGCTGGGCGTCGTCCCCGAGCACCACCGCCTGCTCGCCGCGGTCCTGGACCTGCTGCGCACCGAGGGCCCGGAGGTCCCGTCCGGCGCCGAGCTGACGGCGGCCCGCACCGCGCTGCTGGCCGACCACCCGGACCTGCTCGGGCACCTCGACCTGCTCGACCTGGCGCTCGCCGCCTACGGTCCGGTGCTGCGCGGCGAACAGCCCGCCACCGCCGTGCTGTTCCCGCGCGGCGACCTCGGCGCGGTCTCCGCGATCTACAGCGGCAACCGGCTCTTCGACCCGGTGAACCGGAGTGCCGCCGAGGAGCTGGCCGCCACCGCCGCCCGACTGACCAGGGCGGGCCGCCGCCCGCGGATCCTGGAGATCGGCGCGGGCGTCGGCGGGACCACCGCCGCCGCGCTGGCCGCGATGGCCCGCCACGGCGTCACCGACGCCGAGTACGCCTACACCGACGTCTCCCGGGCCTTCCTCCAGCACGGCCGCCGCCGGTTCGGCGAGCAGGTCGAGCCCCGGCTGCTGGACATCGAGAAGAGCCCCGAGGGCCAGGGCTTCACACCCGGGCACTACGACCTGGTCGTCGCCAGCAACGTGCTGCACGCCACCCGCGACCTCACCCGGACCCTGCGGCACGTCGCCGAGCTGCTGGCCCCCGGCGGCCGACTGCTGCTGGTCGAGATCACCGCGCCCGCCGCCGTCTACACCCTCACCTTCGGCCTGACGGACGGCTGGTGGCGCTACGTCGACGCGCAGTACCGGCTGCCGCACGGCCCGCTGCTCGACCCCGACCGCTGGCGGGCGCTGCTCGACGCGGGCGGCTGGCGGCTCGGCGGGGTCGACCACCTGCGCGACGCACCCGGCTGCGTCGCCCTGCTGGACTGCCATGCCCCGGCGACCGCGGACGACCCGGCGCCCGCTGACGGCCCGGTACCCGCCCTCCCGGCGACCGGCGAGGCCGGCGCGGCCACGGCCGGCGGCCGGACCGCCGACCGGCTGCGCGAGATCGTCCGGGACCTGCTCGGCGATCCGCAGGCCGCCGTCCCCGGGTACCTGCCGTGGCAGGAGCTGGGCATCGACTCGCTGCTCAACATGGAGCTGGTCACCACCGTCTCCCGGGAGTTCGGTGCGATCTCCGCCACCGCCCTGTTCGAGCACCGGACGGTCGACGACCTGGCCCGCGCCCTCGACGACCGGGCCCGTCCGGCCGCCCCCGCCGCCCCCGCCGCCCCCGCCGCCCCCGCGGCACCGGCCGCCCCCGTCGCGGCCGCCGACCCCGAGCAGCTGCTCACCGAACTGACCGGACTGGTCGCCGACCTGACCGGCCAGCACCGGGACCTGATCGACCACGACACCGACTTCCCCGGCATCGGAGTGGACTCCCTGCTCAACGGCGAGTTCACCGGCGCCCTGCGGCAGCGCTTCACCGACCGGCAGATCCCCTCGACGGTGCTGTTCGAGCACCCGACGCTGCGCCGGCTGGCGGGCTGGCTCGAGGCACCCCCCGCCGCCGGGGCCGCCGCCGGTACCACCAGCACCGGCACCAACTCCCTCACCGACACCGCCGCTGTGACCCGTCCGGCCCGTCCGGCCCACCCGGCCCGTCCGCAGGCCCCGGCCGTCGCCACCGGCGACCCCGGGCGCCCGGCCGTCGCCGTCATCGGACTGGCCGGCCGCTACCCCGGCGCCGACGACGTCGACGCCTTCTGGCAGCTGCTCTCCCGCGGCCGCACCCCCGTCACCGAGGTCCCCGCCGACCGCTGGGACTGGCGCACCGCCCGCACCACCGGCGGCGGCTACGCCCGCTGGGGCTGCTTCCTCGACGGCTGGGACCGCTTCGACCCGGAGCTGTTCCGGATCACCCCGCGCGACGCCGCCGTGATGGACCCCCAGGAACGGCTCTTCCTCGAGGTCTCCTGGGAGGCCTTCGAGACCGCCGGGTACAGCCGCCGCACCCTGGCGGGCGCCGGCGGCGGCCCCCGGGTCGGCGTCTTCGCCGGCGTCACCGCCAACAGCCACCTGATCGCCCAGCACCAGGCCCGGCTGGCCGGCGCCGACAACCCGGAGTACGCCGTCACGGCGGCCGCCTCGGTCGCCAACCGGGTCTCGCACGCCCTCGACCTGAGCGGCCCCAGCATGACCGTCGACACCATGTGCTCGTCCTCGTTGACCGCGCTCCACCTCGCCTGCCGGGCCGTCCAGGACGGCGAGGCCGACCTCGCCCTGGCCGGCGGCGTCAACCTCTACCTGCACCCGGACCGCTTCGCCGGCCTCTGCGCGCTCGGCATGCCGTCCCGCGGCGACCGGACCCGGGCGTTCGGCGCCGGCGGCGACGGGTTCGTGCCGGGCGAGGGCGTCGGGGCCGTCGTCCTCAAGCGCCTCGACCTCGCCGAGGCCGACGGCGACACCGTCTACGCGGTGATCCGCGGCACCGGGCTCAACCACGGCGGCGGGACCGGCGGGTACACCGTGCCCAACCCGCTCGCGCAGGCCGCCCTGATCGGCGCCACCCTGGAGCGGGCCGGCCTCGACCCCGCCGGGATCGGCTACGTGGAGGCCCACGGCACCGGTACCGAACTCGGCGACCCCATCGAACTGCGTGCCCTGGCACTGGCGTTCGGCGGCGACCGGCCCGCCACCGCCGACGCCGGACTGCGGATCGGCTCGGTCAAGTCCAACATCGGCCACGGCGAGGCCGCGGCCGGTGTGGCCGGCCTCACCAAGGCCATCCTCCAGCTGCGCCACGGCCGGCTGGTCCCCACCCTGCACGCCGAACGGGCCAACCCGAAGCTCGACCTCGACGGCACCCCGCTGATCGTCCAGCAGCGCGCCGAGCCGTGGCCGCGGCTCCACGACGTCGACGGGCGGCCGCTGCCGCGCCGCGCCGCGGTCAGCTCGTTCGGCGCCGGCGGGTCCAACGCCCACGTCCTGCTGGAGGAGTACCGGCCCGCCGACCGGACCGGGAGGCCGCACGGCCCCGTCGTCCTGCCGCTCTCCGCCCCCGACCCGGAGCGGCTGCGCACCCTGGCCGCCCGGCTCGCCGACGCGCTCGCCGCCGGCCCCGGCGCCGAGACCCTGCTCGGCGGCGAGGCCACCCTCGCCGACCTCGCCCGTACCCTGCGGACCGGCCGCGAGACCTGGACCCACCGCGCCGCCGTCACCGCGTCCGACCCCCGGGGGTTGCGCGCCGCGCTCACCGCCCTCGCCGAGGGACGGCACCACCCGGACCTGGTGACCGCCGACACCACCGTCAGCGCCGAACCCGCGGCCACCGCCTGGGTGACCGAGGGCCGGCTGCCCGAACCGGCCGCCCCGGGCCGCCGGGTGGCACTGCCGACCACCCCGTTCGCCCGCCGCCGCTGCGCCCTGCCCGACCCCGGCGGCCAGGACCGGGCCGACGGCACCCCGGTGGACCTGCCGCTCGCCGACACGGTACGGATCCCCGGTGCCCGGACCGTGACCGCCGCACTCGGCCGGGCCTCCCGCTGGGTGGCCGACCACGTGGTCGACGGCGTGCCGCTGCTGCCCGGGGCCTTCCACCCCGAGCTGGTCCACGAGGCCCTGCTCACCGCCGGCCGGTCGCCGTACCGGCAGGTGATCCGTGACCTGGTGTGGCCCGCGCCCGCCGCGGGTCTGCCGATGACGGTCCGCGCCGAGCTGGCCGAGCCCGACGCCGACGGCTGCCGACGGTTCCGGATCGAGGCGGGCCCTGCCACCGGCCCGGCGGCGGCCGCCGCCGAAGGCTGGACCGAGCCGCGCACCACCGACCCGGTGCAGCCCTCCCTGCAGTACCGGATCGCCGACCTCGACCGGCACCTCACCACCGGGACCGACACCGAGGCCTTCTACCGGGCCTTCGCCGACCACGGCTTCGCGTACGGGCCGCTGTACCGCACCGTCCGCCGGGCCGTGCGCAGCGGCGAGGAGACCACCGCGGAGCTGCGGCTGCCGCCCGGCGAGGACGGCGACGGCCGGCAGGTGCTGCACCCGGCCCTGCTCGACGGCGCCTGCCAGAGCGCGGCGTTCCTGCTGCTGGCCGAGGACCCCGCGGCCCGGCGCCGCTACCGGCCGATGGCGGTCGACCGGCTGACCGTGCACGGCCCGGTGACCGGCGCCGCGTACGTGCACAGCCGCCGGGTCCGCGCCGACGAGGCCTCCGGCCTGCACGTCTTCGACCTCCGCCTGGTCGACCCCGCCTCGGGCCGGGTGCTCGCCGAGGTCGAGGGCTTCCGGATCAGGACCGAGCTGCGCGACACCGCCGCGACGCCCGAGCGGGCGGCAGTGCCGGAGACCGCTGCCCCCGCCGGGCGGTCCGTCGCGGCCGACGAGCCGGCGCCGCCGGTGGCCGCCTACCGGCTCGGCTGGGCGGACGCCCCCCGTCCCGCCGCCACCCGCCCGGGAGGCACCCTGTGGACCGTCGGTGACGGTGCGCTCGCCCCCGGCCTGGCCGCGCACCGCGCCGCCCACCTCACACTCGCCCGGGCCGGTGACACCACCGCGCTGGCGGAGACCGCGGCCCGTACCGGCACCCCGGACACCCTCCTGGTGGACCTCACCGGGAGCCTGCCCGGCCTCGGCTTCGGCACCGAACCGCTGACCGCCGGCCGACTCGGCCCGGCCTGGACGGGGTTCGGCTCCGGAGTCATCGACGGGATCTTCGGTCTGCTGCGCGGCCTGGTCCGCAGCCGCGCGCTGGACGGCAGCCAGGTGCTGCTGGTCACCGAGGCGGAGCAGGACGGCGAACCGGCGCCCGCCGTCCGCGCGCTGCACAGCCTGCTGCGCACCGTGGCGGGGGAGACCGGCCGGCTGCGCCTGCGGCTGGTCACCCTCGACGCCGGTGCGGCAGTGACGGGGGAGCTGCTCGCCGAGCTCGGCACCGGGCCCGTGGCGGGCGAGGAGTGGATCCGGCTCGGTGCCGACTCCCGGCGCCGGCGCGCGGTCCTGACGCCGCTGCCGCGGACCGGAGACCCGCTGCGGTCCGGCCTGCCGGGCGAACTGCTCGACCCGCACGGCAGTTACCTGGTGGTCGGCGGCGCCGGCGGACTGGGCCGGCAGCTCGCCGCCGCGCTCCGGGCCGCCGCGCCGACCGCCCACCTGATCCTGGTCGGCCGCTCGGCCCCGGACGAGCAGCTGCTCGCCGAGCTGCGCGGGACCGGGACGGGGACCGTCGACCAGTACCGCTGCGACGTGACCGACGTCGAACAACTCACCTCCCTCGCTGCCGGGTTGGAGCGGTCCGGGACCAGGCTGCGCGGCATCTTCCACACCGCCGGGGTGCTGCGCGACGGCTTCCTACGCGGCAAGACCCCCGAGGCCATCGCGGAGGTGTGCCGGGCGAAGGCGCTGGGCGCCGTCGCGCTGGACGCCGTGTTCGCCGCCCACCCGCTGGACTTCTTCGTCCTCGCCTCCTCGCTGGCCAGCCTGGTCGGCAACCAGGGGCAGTCCGACTACGCCTTCGCCAACGGCTTCCTGGACGGCTTCGCGGCCACCCGGGCCCGCTGGACCGAGCGCGGCCTGCGCCACGGCCGGACCCTCTCCGTGGGGTGGCCGGTCCTCGCCGGCGCCGGCATGGCGCCCGAACCGGCCGCCCTCGGGTACCTGACCGACACCTACGGCCTGCGTCCGCTCGCGGCGGACGCGGCGGTCCGCGAGATGTGGCCGCTGCTGGCGTCCGCGCTCGGACCGGACCGCAGCCACGCGGCGCTGGTCGCGGGGGACCAGGACCGCTGGTCGCAGGCGCTCGGCGTGACCGACCCGGCCCCGGCCGTCCGGGCCCCGGCTCTCGCCGTCCCGGCTGACGCGCAGGCCGCGCCCGCCCCGCAGGCCGGGCCCGCCGACCTGCCGCCGCTGGACACCGCAGCCGGGCTCCCGCGCCCCCGTACCGCGGTGCTGCGCTGGCTGGCCGAACGGGTCGGCCGGGCGATCGGGGTGCCGGCCGCCATGATCGGCCCGGACCGCCCGCTGGTCGAGTACGGCGTGGACTCCATCGCGGTGATGCGCCTCAGCAGGCTGCTGGAGGACGACCTCGGCCGGATCCCGCTGGCGGTGCTGCTGGACAGCGCCACCCTCGGCGAGCTGACCGACCGCCTGCTGCGCGACCACGGCGCCCCGCTCACCGCCGCCGTCGGAGCCGACGACGACCGCACCCCGGCCCCGGACCGCGAGACCGCCCACGCGACCGCCACCGGACCCGCCCCCCACACCGCGGCGCACCCCGGCGACCCCGTCCGCAGCACCGGGACCGCGCAGCAGCCCGGCGCCGCCGTACCGCTGCCCGACCGCCTGATCGGGATGTGGACCTCCGACCAGGCCGCCGCCCCGCTCGCGCCCTACAACATCTCGCTGGCCTGGCACCTGCCCGGCGTCGACCGCGCCGCCCTGCGCCTCGCCCTGGCCGACCTGGTGGACCGTCACCCGGTGCTGGCCTGCTCGGTGCGCCCGCACGACGGCGAGCCGAGCTTCGTCCCCGCCCCGGCCGCGCCCGGCCTGCTGGAACGGTCGCCCGAACCCGGCCAGGACCTGGCCGCCGCCCTGCGGCAGGAGGCCGACCGGCGGCTCGCCCTGTCCACCGAACCCCTGCTGCGAGCCGTGCTGTGGACGGACCCGGACGGGCCGGTCCTGCAGCTGACCACCCACCACGTCGCGGTCGACGGCCGCTCGGCCGAGCTGCTCGGCCAGGACCTGGCCGCGCTCTACGCGGCCCGGACCGGCACCGGCACCGCCCTGCCGCCGGCCGTCCCGTTCGCCGCCGTCCTGCGCCGCGAGCAGGAGGAGACCCGGCGCACCCGTACCGAGGACGAGGAGTTCTGGACCGCACGGCTGGCCGGGCTGCGCGCCGACGGGCCCTTCCCGCAGGCAGCCGCCGGTGCGGCCGGCGCCCACCGCGAGTACCGGCTCGGCACCGACCTGTCCGCGCTGCTGGCGCGGACCGCGCGCAGTGCCGGGGTGACCCCGTTCACCGTGCTGCTGGCGGCCTTCGCCGCCGCGCTCGGCCGGTCGACCGGGCACCGCTCCTTCCTGGTCGCGGTCCCCACCTACGGCCGGGTCTCGGCCGAGGAAAACACGGCGGTCGGATGCTTCGTCAACTCCGTCCCGCTGCGGGTCCGGCTGGACCCGGACCGGCCGGTCGGCGCCTGGCTGACCGAGCTCCACGAGGAGGTCAGGGGCGCGCTCGCCCACGCCGCGACGCCCTACCCCCGGCTGGCCGAGCTGTGCCGGGCGGCGGGCGGCGACCGGGCCGTCCCCGCGGTGACCTTCGCCTACCAGAACTGGCTGCGCGGCCCGGCCGCCGCGGACCTGGCCGGCTTCGGCCCGCACCGCTACCGGCGCGGCCAGCGCGGCCACTTCGACCTCGGGCTGGAGATCACCGACGGACCCGCGGGCCTGGAGGTGCTGGCCAACCACCGCACCGCAGCGCTGGACGGCACGGCCGTCGACGGACTGGTCGAGGAGCTGCGCCGGCTCGCGGTCGGCGTCTCCCGCGAGCTGCCCGGCGGCACGGTCGGCACGCTGCTGGACCCGGCGTCGGCCACCCTGGTCGGCCGGTTCGCCGACAGCGTCCGACGGCACCCGCACGCCGCCGCCGTCGAGGACCGGGAGGAGACCCTGAGCTACGCCCGGCTGGACGAGCTCTCCGACGCGGTGGCCCGGCAGGTGGCCGCCCTCGCGGCACCCGGCGAACCCGTCGCGGTCCTGATGCACCGCGGTGCCCGGCTGCCGGCCGTCCTGCTCGGCATCCTCAAGAGCGGACGCCCCTACGTGCCGCTGGACGACTCCTACCCGGCCGACCGGCTGCGGATGGTGGTGGAGGGCGCGGGCTGCCGGCTCGCCGTCGCCGACCGGGACCTCGCCGCGCTGCTCCCGGCCGGACTGCGGGTGGTCCCCGCCGACGAGGCCGCCGCATCCGGCGACGGTGCCCCGACCGGCCCGGCCGCCGCGACGGACCCCGCACCCCGGCCGGGCGACCCGGCGTACCTGATGTTCACCTCCGGGAGCACCGGTAGGCCCAAGGGCGTCGCCGTCACCCACGGCAACGTCGTCCACACCCTGGACGCCATCGCCGCCGCCACCGGCACCGGCGCCGACGCCCGGCTGCTGGCCGTCACCACGGTCTGCTTCGACATCTCGGTGCTGGAACTGTTCATGCCGCTGCTGACCGGCGGCACCGTGGTGGTGGCCCGCCGGGCCGACGTCATCGACGCGAGCCGGCTGGCCGGCCTGATCGCCGAACGGTCCGTCACCGTCCTCCAGGCCACCCCGGCCGGCTGGCAGCTGCTGCTGGACGGCGGCTGGCCCGGCGCCCCCGGCCTCACCGCCCTGTGCGGCGGGGAGGCACTGCCGCCGAACCTGGCCACCGCGCTGGCGGCCCGGACCGGCAGCCTGTGGAACGTCTACGGGCCGACCGAGGCCACCATCTGGTCCACCATCGCCCGGGTGACGGACGGCTCCGCCGTCCACCTCGGCGACCCGATCGGGGCGACCGACCTGGTCGTCACCGAGGTCGACGGCACCGCCGAACCGGCCCCGGGCGAGCCCGGCGAGCTGTGGATCGGCGGGCCCGCGGTCGCCCAGGGCTACTGGCAGCGGCCGGACCTGACGGCCGAACGGTTCACCGCGCACCCGAACCGCCCCGAGGGCGGCGGCCGCTACTTCCGCACCGGAGACCTGGTGCGCCGCGACGGACAGGGCCGGCTGGTCTTCCTCGGCCGGGCCGACAGCCAGGTCAAGATCCGCGGACACCGGGTCGAGCTCGGCGAGATCGAGTCCGTGCTGGGGACCCACCCCGGCCTGGCCCGGGTCGTCCTGACGCTGCGCGGCGAGGGCGCCCTGGCCAAGCTGGTCGCGGTCGCCGTCCCCGCCCGCGGCGTGCTCCCGCCCGGCCTGGACGAGCTGCGCACCTTCGCCGCCGCCACGCTGCCGGCCTGGATGCTGCCCGACCGGCTGGTCACCACGGCCGACCTGCCCCTGACACCCAACGGCAAGGTGGACCGCAAGGCCGCCGCCCTGCTCGCCGGGGCGCCCGCCGGGTCGCGGCGGGAGACCGCCGCCGACGGCGGCGTCCGGACGGCGGAGCCCGGCCCGGCGGCCGGCCCGGAGGTACGGAGCCTGGTCACCACCTGCTGGGCCGACCTGCTCGAACTCGACCGGGTCCCCGCGGACCGGCGCTTCTTCGACCTCGGCGGCAACTCGCTGCTGCTCGGCCGGCTGCACGCCCGCCTGGCCGGCGCCTTCCCCGGCGCCGCCCTGGAGGTCGCCGACCTGTTCGCCCGCCCCACGCTCGACGACCAGGTCGAGCTGATCGGCGCCCGGCTGTCGCCCGCGCAGCCGCCCGCCGCCCCGGAACCGCCCGCAGCCCCGGAACCGCCCGCCCCCGCCGACCGCACCCCGTCCGCCCGTCCGTCCCGCCGCGAGGTGCGGCGCGCCCTTCGACTCGGAGACGACCACCGATGACCCACGACCACCAGCCGGCCGCCCGGGCCGACGATCCCGACGCGGTCGCCGTCGTAGGCCTCGCCTGCCGCTTCGGACCCGCCACCTCCGCCGACCGGCTCTGGGAACTGCTGGAGCAGGGCCGCAGCGGCATCCGCCGCTACTCGCCGCAGGAGCTGGTCCGGATGGGCCACGACCCGCAGCTGGTCGCCCGCCCGGACTTCGTCCCGGCCGGCGTGGTCCTCGACGACGCCGACGCCTTCGACGCCGAGTTCTTCGGCTACAGCCCGCTGCACGCCGAGTGGCTGGACCCGCAGCAGCGGATCCTGCTGGAGACCGCCTGGCACGCGATCGAGGACGCCGGCTTCGCCCCCGACCGCACCGGCCTGCGGACCGCCGCGTACGTCTCGGTCGGCCAGCCGACGGTGCCGCCGGTCGGCATCACCGAGCTGGACGCCGCCGGGATGATCCGGTTCTCCTCCGCCGACAAGGACTTCGCCGCCAGCCGGATCTCGTACAAGCTCGGCCTCACCGGTCCGAGCCTGACCGTGCAGTCGGCCTGCTCCAGCGCCCTGGTCGGGGTGCACCTGGCCGTCGAGGGCCTGCTAGGCGAGGAGTGCGACCTGGCCGTGGTGGCGGCCGCCTCCCTGCACTTCCCGCAGGCCGGCTTCCTGGCCGCGCCCGACATGATCCTCTCGCCGAGCGGCGAGTGCCGGCCGTTCGACGACGACGCCGACGGCACGGTCTTCGGCAACGGCGCCGGTGCGCTGGTGCTGCGCCGCCTGGCGGACGCCGTCCGCGACGGCGACCCGATCCGCGCGGTGATCCGCGGCAGCGCGGTCAACAACGACGGCGCCCGCAAGATGGACTACCACGCACCCTCCCCGGAGGGGCAGGAAGCCGTCCTGCGCGAGGCGCTGGCCGTCGCGGGCGTCGACCCGCACTCCGTCGGCTACCTGGAGACCCACGGCACCGGCACCCACCTCGGCGACCCGGTCGAGTACGCCGCCCTGGACCGGGTGTACGGGGGCACCGGGCGCGCTCGCCCAGCCGCCATCGGCTCCGTCAAGAGCGTGGTCGGGCACCTCAACACCGCCGCGGGCCTCGCCGGGATGGCCAAGGCGATCCTCGCCCTGGAGCACGCCACCGTGCCGCCGCAGGCGCCCTTCCGGACCCCCAACCACCGGCTCGCCACCAGCGGCGGTCTGACCGTCGCCGCCCGGCAGGACGGCTGGCCGGTGCCCGACGGCCCGCGCCGGGCCGCCGTCAGCTCCTTCGGCATCGGCGGCACCAACGCCCACGTCGTCCTGGAACAGGCCCCCGACCCGCGGCCCGCCCGCACCGCCACCACCGAGCCGCACGCCTTCCCGCTCTCCGCCCGCACCGAGGACGCGCTGCGGGAACTGGCCGCCGCCCTGGCCGACGCCCTGGACCGCCCCGACGCCCCGGCGCCCGCCGACACCGCCCACACCCTGCACACCGGCCGCAGCCACCGCGCCGTACGCGCCGTGCTCCCCGCCCGTACCACCGCGGAGCTGGTCGACGGCCTGCGGCGGCTCGCCGCGCAGGGCCCCGCCGCCCACGCCGACGGGGCACCGGAGCCGTACCTGGCCTGGGTCCGGGGCAGCGGCGACCTGCCCGCCACCACCGCCACCGCCGACGGGACCGCGCGCCGGGTCCGGCTGCCGGGCTACCCCTTCGCCCGCCGCCGCTGGGAGCGCCCGGGCCTCCCGTCGGCCGCCGCCACCCCGACCGCCACCACCCCGATCGCCGCCACCACCCCGGCGGCCGACTCCCCGGACGCGTTCGCACGGACCGTCGACCCGGCGGACCCGGTCGCCGCCCACCACCTGGTCGGCGGGGTGCCGGTGCTGCCCGCCGCCGCCCAGATCGACCTCGCGCTCACCGCCGCCGCCCGTACCCTCGGCCACCCGGCCGGCGGACTCGCCGACCTCTCCTTCCGCCGCACCGTCGACGTCCTGGCGCCGGTCGGGCTCCGGGTGGAGGTCGACGGCGGCCGGGAGGGCGCCGTCCGGGTGGTCTCCCGGGAGGTCCACGCCCAGGCCCGGCTGGTGCCGGACGCCCCCGCCCGGCCCGCCCCCCTCGACCTCGCCGCGCTGCGCCGCACCCACCCCGACTCGGCCCGCCCCGAGGAGCTGTACCGGTACTTCACCGACCACGGCGTCGGCTACGGCCCGGCCTTCCGGGTGCTGCGAGAACTGCACCACGGCCCCGACGGCGTCCTCGCCCTGGTCGCCGCCGCCCCGGAGTCGGTCGACGGCACCACCGTGTCGCCCAGCGTCCTGGACGGCGCCCTCCAGTCGGTGATCGGCTGCGTCCTGCGCGAGGACCTGGGCGGCGAGACCTTCATCCCGTTCGCCGTCGACGAGTTGCTGGTGCACGGCCCGCTGCCCGCCCGGACCTGGGTCCGGGTCACCCCGCAGCGGCTGGCCGGCGGCGGCCGCCGGGTCCGCAAGTACGACGTGACGGTCGCCGCCGAGGACGGCACGGTCGCCCTGACCCTGCGGGGACTCGCCCTGCGCCCCACCACCGGCGCCGACCCGGCCGTCGCCGCGCCGGCCGCCGTACCCGCGGGCATCCACCTGTTCGCCCCCGTCGAGGAGCCGGTCGCCCCTGGCACCGGCGCGGCCGCCGGCCCGCTCGTCGTGATCGGCGGCACCGCCCTGGACGGCACCGCCCTGAACGGTGCCGACCTGACCGGCGCCGACCTCGTGCTCGCCGACCCGGCGGACCCCGAGGCCGCGGCCGCCCTCGGCGCGGACCTGGCCGCCCGGCTCCCCGAGGGCACCCGGCCCACCATCGTCTGGGCCGTCGCCACCGGCCGCCCGCACCAGCACCCGGCCCCCGGCGCGGCCGCCGCCGACACCGGACTGCGGGTCCTCGCCCTGCTCCGCGCCCTGCTGCGCCCGCTCGCCCGGCGCGGCGCCCACCTCGTCGTCCCGTACCCGGCCGACTCCCCGTCAGGACGGACCGCCGGCAGCGGCCTGGCCGCGCTCGGCCGCTCCCTGACGGGGGAGAACCCGCGCTTCGAGCTGACCGCCGTGGCCCTCGCCGACGCCGCCTCCGGCGCCGGACTGCGCACCGCGCTCGCCGCCCTGGCGGACCGGGTGCCCGCCGCCCGGCAGCTCACCGTGGCGGCCGACGGCACCCTGTCGACCACGGCACTGGCTCCGTTCACCCCGGCGGCCGGCGCCGGCCCGGCCTTCCGCCGCGGCGGCCGCTACTGGATCCACGGCATGGGACGGCTGGCCGGCCTCCTCGCCGGGCACCTGCTCGACCGGTACGCCGCCCACCTCGTGCTCACCGGCCGCTCCGCCGCCGACGGTGCCCGGGGCGAGGAACTGCGCGCGCTGGCGGACCGCGCCGCGCAGGCCGGCGGCTCGGTCGAGTACCGGCAGATCACGGGCGACGACCCGGCCGCCCTGCGGACCGCCGCCCGGGCCATCGCGGCCGCCGGCCCGGCCGTCGACGGCGTCCTGCACTGCGCCGGGGTGCTGCGCGACGGCTACGTCCTGCGCAAGACCACGGCCGACGCCCGGGCGGTGATCGACGCCAAGCTGGCCGGCGCGGCGGAGCTGGACGCCGCGACCGCGGACTGGCCGCTGGACTGCTTCGTGGTGTTCTCCTCGGTCTCGGGCGCCCTGGGCAGCCCCGGCCAGGCGGACTACGCCTTCGCCAACGCCGCCGCCGACGAGCTGGTGCGTGCCCGCGCCGGGCGCGGCGGCCCCGGCAGGTCGCTCGCGGTCGCCTGGCCGTTCTGGGCGGACGGCGGGATGCGGCCCGACGGCCCGGCCGAGGAGGTCCTCGGCACGCTCGGCATGCGGGCCCTGCCGACCGCCGACGGTCTCACCGTCCTGGAGACGCTGCTCGCCGCAGGGCCCGTCACCCCGGTGGTGCTGTGCGGCGAACGCGACACCCTGCTCTCCGCCTTCCCGCTGCTGTCGGCCGAGGCACCCGCCCGGCCGGCCGCCCCCGCAGCGGCCGCGGTGGCGGGTGGCGCCGTCGCGGAGGTCCTGCGCGGCCGGCTGGCCGCGGTGGTGGCCGAGGCGACCCGCGCACCGCTGGCGGACGTCGTACCGGAGCGGCTCTTCGACGACCTGGGCATCGACTCGCTGCTGGCCATCCGCGTGGTCGAGCTGCTGGAACAGGACTTCGGGCGGCTGTCCAAGACCCTGCTCTTCGAATGCCGTTCGGTCGCCGAGCTGGCCGAGTTCCTGCTGGAGGAGCACCCCGAGCGGTGCGCCGCGCTGGCCGGCGCCCGGGGCACGGAACCGGCCCCCGCTCCCCCCGCTCCCCCCGCTCCCCTCGCTCCCGCCGTCCCGGCGGCCGAGGCTCCCATGACCGCGACCGCGACCGCGACCGTGACCGCGACGAGCGGGTCCGCGGCCGACGACCGGGCGGTCGCCGTGATCGGCGTCGCCGGACGGTTCCCGCAGGCCGACGGCCTGGACCAGCTGTGGGAGAACCTCAAGGCCGGCCGCGACAGCATCACCGAGGTCCCCGCCGACCGGTGGGACGCCGACGCCCTCTACGACCCCGACCGCACAAAGGTCGACCGGACCCACACCAAGTGGGGCGGATTCATCGACGGGGTGCAGGACTTCGACGCGGCACTGTTCAACATCTCGCCGCGGGAGGCGGGGATCATCGACCCGCAGGCCAGGCTGTTCCTGGAGAGCTGCTGGGCGGCCCTGGACGACGCCGGGTACACCCCCGACCGGCTGGTGTCCGCCGAGGACCCGGTGCACCGGCGCGACGTCGGCGTCTTCGTCGGCGCGATGTACGGCGAGTACCAGCTCCACGAGGCGGAGGAGCGGCTGCGCGGCAACCCCGTGCTGGCCAACAGCGCCTACTGGTCGATCGCCAACCGGGTGTCGTACTTCTTCGACTTCCAGGGCCCCAGCGTCGCCGTCGACACCGCCTGCTCCTCCGCGCTGACCGCCGTGCACCTCGCGGTCGAGTCACTGCGGGCGGGCAGTTCCAAGGTGGCGATCGCGGGCGGTGTCAACGTCCTCATCCACCCCAACAAGTACTTCATGCTCGGGCAGGGACGGTTCGCCTCCAGCGACGGCCGGTGCCGCAGCTTCGGCGCCGGCGGCGACGGCTACGTGCCGGGCGAGGGCGTCGGGGCCGTGGTCCTCAAGCCGCTGCGCGACGCGCTGCGCGACGGCGACCACATCCACGCCGTGATCCGCGGCAGCTCCGCCAACCACGGCGGCCGCACCAACGGCTACACCGTGCCCAACCCGAGGGCGCAGGCCGACCTGGTGACCAAGGCGCTGCGGGACGGCGGCCTGACCGCCCGTGACCTCGACTACCTGGAGGCGCACGGCACCGGCACCTCGCTCGGCGACCCGATCGAGATCCGCGGCCTCACCTCCGCGTTCGCCCGGGACGGCGTCAAGGGGCCCGGCAGCCTGCCGATCGGCTCGGTCAAGTCCAACGTCGGCCACCTGGAGTCGGCCGCCGGATCGGTGGCCCTCGCCAAGGTGCTGCTCCAGCTGCGCCACCGCACCCTGGTGCCCTCGCTGCACGCCACCCCGCCGAACCCGGAGATCGACTTCGACCGGGTCCCGTTCGGCGTGCAGCAGGAGCTCGGCCCCTGGCGCACCGCCGACGGCTCGACGCGGCCGCTGCGCGCCGGGATCAGCTCCTTCGGGGCCGGCGGCGGCAACGCGCACCTGGTCGTCGAGGAGGCACCGGCCCAGGCCGCGCCCGGCGAGGCCGGGCAGCGCGAGCCGCTGGTGCTGTTCCTGTCCGCCCGGACCACGACGGCGCTCGCCGCCTACGCCCGGGACCTCCGGGACCACCTGCGGCGCAGCCGCTCCGCGGGGGCGGAGCCCCGACCGGCGGACGTCGTCCTCACCTTCGCGGTCGGCCGGGTCGACCTGGCCCGCCGGGCCGCGCTGCCGGCCGACTCGCTCGACACCCTGCTGGCCGGCCTGGACGAGGTGGCCGCGGGCCGTACCCCCGCGGCACCGGGCGGCGAGGAGGTGGCCTCCTGGCTGGCGGGCGGCCGGATCGACCGGGAGGCCGCCTGCGGAGCGGCCCGCACCGGCCGTCGGACGCCGCTGCCGCACTACCCGTTCGAGCGCGTCCGCTGCTGGTACGACCTGCAGATCGCCCACCTGCACAAGCAGGGGCTGGGCAGCGCCGGGCAGGAGCCCGAGTTCGCCCGCGGCCACCTGCGTGACTTCGGCCTGGACCCTGCCGCCACCCGGCCCGTCCGGGCGCCCGAGCCGGCCGCCCGCCCGCAGCGCCCCACCGCCCCGGCGGCGCCGCCGGTCCAGGCGCCCGCCCTGACCCTGCGCGGCACCGGTACGCCGGCCGCCCGGGTACCGACCGCTCCCGACACCCTGGAGAACCCACCGATGACCAGCGACCGCAAGATCTCCCTCCGGCCGCTGGCGCCGTCCGCCCCGGCGGCGCCCGTCCCCGTCCCCGTGCCCGTCCCGGCCCCCGCGTCCGCCCCCGCCCGGCGCCCGGCCACGCCGCCTCCCGCCACCGGGCCCGCCCCCGGCCACGGGAGTGCAGCGGCCGAGGAGGTCACCCGGACCGTCGCCGGGCTGCTCGCCGCGGTGCTGTACCTCGAACCGGCCGAACTCGACGTCGAGGAGACCTTCCTGACGCTCGGGGTGGACTCGATCCTCGGGGTGGAGTTCGTCGCCGCCGTCAACTCCGCCTACCCGGTGGACGTCAAGGCGACCGCCCTGTACGACCACCCCACCCCCGCCGCCTTCGCCCGACACGTCGCCGCCCTGACCACGGCTGCCGGCCCGGCCGCCACCACGGTCACGGCCGCGCCGGCGCCCGCCCCGGCCCCTGCCCCGCAGACGGCGCGCGGCGCGGCCGACCCCGCCGTGATCGCCGCCGCCCTGCGCGAGGAACTGGCCCGCACGCTGTACTGCGAGCCCGCCGACCTCGACGACGAGGCGAGCTTCAACACGCTCGGCCTGGACTCGATCCTCGGCGTGGAGTTCGTCGCCTTCGTCAACCAGGCGTACGGCCTGGACGAGAAGGCGGGCGTGCTCTACGACCACCCCAGCCTCGGCGCCCTGAGCCGCCATGTCGCCGCGCTGACCGGTGCGGTGGCCGTCGCCCCGGCACCCGCCGCCCCCTCGGCCGCCGACCTGGACGCGCTCCTCAGCGCCGTCCGCGACAACCGGCTGACCATCGAGCAGGCACTGACCCTGCTGCCCCGCCCGAGCTGACCCGGGCCCGGCACCGCACCTGATCCGCACCCCGTCCCACCGCACCAAGTCCCACCGCAACCCCGTCCCACCGCACCCGAAGAGGAACCAGACCATGACCACCGACGAGATATTCGCCGTCGTCCGCCGCAACCTCCTGGAGGTGCTCCCCGAGCTGACCGAGTCCCAGATCACGCTCGACCACAGCATGCGTGACCTCGGGGCCAACTCCATCGACCGGATGGACGTGGTCATCGCCACCCAGGACGACCTCGGCGTCCGGGTCCCCGCCGAGACGCTGACCCGTGCCAACGACCTGCGCTCGCTGGTCGCGGTCCTGAGCGAGCACGTGTGAGCGCGGGCGTGCCGGACCGGCCGGTCCCCGCGGTGGCCGTCACCGCGGCCGCCGTCCTCGGGCCGCTCGGCGACCGCCTGGCGGACTTCACCGCGGCCCTGCTGGCGGGGCGCAGCGCGGTGACCCTCCCCGCCGGGGCCGACCCGTCCGGCACGCCCGATGGCATGGTGCTGCCCGTCGCGGCCCTCGGGCCGTTCGGCGTCGCCGAGTGGGCCGAACGGCACCTCCCGGACGACCCGGAGCGGGCCGCCCTGCTGCGCCGGGTCGCGGGCCGGGCCGCGCTGCCCGCCCGTACCGCGGCCTGCGTGGCGCTGCGCGCGCTGGCGGACGCCGGGCTGGCGCCGCCCGGCCGGGCCGTCGAGCCCGCCGTGGCCGGGGACACCGCCCTGCTGGTCGCCGGCAGCAACCTGGCCCTGGCGCACCAGGCGGACACCGTGCTCGGCCACCAACGTGCGCCGGGCCGGCTGCGGGCCTCGTACGCCCTGACCCACCTCGATGTCGACGTGGTCGGTGCCGTGAGCGAGGTGACCGGGGTCCGGTCAGAGGGCTGGGCGGTGGGCGGGGCGTCCGCCAGCGGCTCGATCGCGCTGCTGCAGGGCGCCCGGATGGTCGCCGCCGGCTGGGCCGAGCGGGTCCTGGTGGTCGCGCCGGTGGCGGAACTGTCCCCGGTGGAGGCGGAGGCGTTCCGGCGCACGGGTGCCATGGCGTACGAGGCACTGCGCGCGGAGCCGGCCCGGATGTGCCGGCCGTTCGACCGGGACCGGCAGGGTTTCGTCCGGGGCGAGGGCGCGGCGGCCGTCGTGCTGGAACGGCCGGCGGCGGCGCGGGCCCGCGGCGCGGAGATCCTGGCGGAGGTCGCCGGGTACGGGCAGCGGCTGGACGCCCGACGCGGCACCGAGCCGGATTCCGGTGGCCAGGTGGCCGCGATGCGGGCGGCGCTGGCGTCGGCCGGACTGGCGGCGGACCAGGTCGACTACGTCAACGCCCACGGCACCGGTTCGGTGCTCGGCGACCGGACCGAGGCCGACTCGCTGCTGGAGGTCTTCGGCGCCCGCCCGTCCCTGCGGATCAACTCCACCAAGCCGCTCACCGGTCACTGCCTGAGCGCCGCCGGGCTGGTCGAGGCGGTCGCCGTCATCGCCCAGCTGCGGGCCGGCGCCTGCCACCCCAATCCCAACCTCGCCCGGCCGCTCGACCCCCGGCTGCCGCTGGTCGGCACCCGCGCCGAACGCCGCCCGCTGCGCACCGCGCTCACCAACAGCTTCGCCTTCGGCGGCATCAACGCCTCCGTCGTGCTGCGGCTGCCCGAGGCGGCCGGCCCGGCCGCCGTACCAAGCCCTGACCCTGTCCTTTCCTGAGGGAGAACACCCCATGAAGCCGGTCGGCATCGAAGCCGTCAACGCCTACTGCGGAGAGACGTACGTCGACGTCCCCACCCTGTTCGCCGCCCGCGGGCTGGACGACAGCCGGATCGACAACCTGATGATGGCCCGCAAGAGCGTGGCCCTGCACTGCGAGGACGCCGTCTCCTTCGCCGTCAACGCGGCCAAGCCGATCGTGGACGCGCTCAGCGAGGAGGAGCGCGGCCGGATCGAGCTGCTGATCGTCGGCACCGAGTCCGGCGTCGACTTCGGCAAGTCCCTCGCGACCTACGTCCACGACCACCTCGGCCTGCCGCGTTCCTGCCGCCTGTTCGAGACCAAGCAGGCCTGCTACAGCGGTACGGCGGCGGTCCAGATGGCCGCGGCCGTGGTGGCCGCCAGCCCGTTCGACGGCGCCAAGGCCCTGGTCATCAGCAGCGACGTGGCGCGACCCGTCCCGCACACCTACGTGGAGCCCAGCCAGGGCGCCGGGGCGGTCGCCATGCTGATCGGCGACCGGCCGGTGGTGGCGGCCTTCGACCGGGGAGCCAACGGCTTCCACAGCTACGAGGTGATGGACACCTGCCGCCCGGACCCGGAGGCCGAGGCGGGCGACGTCGACCTCTCGCTGCTCACCTACATCGACTGCCTCAAGGGCTCGTTCACCGACTACGCCCGCAAGGTCGAGGGCGCCGACCTGGTGGACAGCTTCGACCTGCTGGCGATGCACACGCCGTTCCCCGGCATGGTCAAGGGCGCCCACCGGGCCGTCCTGCGCAAGCTCAAGCGGATGTCGCCGCAGGCCATCGAGGACGACTTCACCGCCCGGCTGTCCGCCGCGGTGGAGTACCCGCGCCAGGTCGGCAACATCTACGCCGGCACCGTCTTCCTCGCGCTGGCCAGCACCATCGACAACGCCGTCATCGACCGGGAGCGCCGGGTCGGCATCTTCTCCTACGGCTCCGGCTGCAGCTCCGAGTTCTACAGCGCCGTGGTGACCCCGCAGTCGCAGCGCGCGGTGCGCTCCATGGGCATCCGCGAGGCCCTGGACGCCCGGTACTCGCTGTCCGTCCCCGAGTACGACGAGCTGCTCACCGCGACCGCGGAACTCAAGTTCGGCGCCCGGGACTTCACCTTCGACCTGGACCGCTTCCCGCAGATCACCAAAGCCCGGTTCGGCGGCGGCGACAGCCGGCCCCGGCTGGTGCTGGAAGCCGTCCGCGACTACCACCGCGAGTATGTCTGGCTGGGGGCCGACCGATGAGCGGCCGGGACACGGCCGTCCGGGTCACCCGCGGCCGGGGGATGCTGCGGGCGGTGCTCGACCGCCCGGAGCGCCGCAACCCCATCGACGACGCCCTGCTCGACGGCCTGGCCGCGGCCCTCGACCGGGCCGAGGCCGACCCCGACTGCCGGGTGTTCGTCCTGTCGGCGGTCGGCGAGGACTTCTGCGCGGGCACCGACCTGTCCGGCACCGACCTGTCCGGCGGCGGCCCGTCCGGAGCCGGTGCCGCGGCCGAGCGGCTGCCGGACGGCGCCGAACTGCCGTACTGGACGCTGCTGGACCGGCTGACCCGCAGCCAACTGGTGACCGTCGCGGCCGTCGACGGCCGGGCCACCGCCGGCGGGGTCGGCCTGGCCGCGGCCTGCGACCTGGTGGTGGCCGGCGACCGCGCCCGGTTCCGGCTCACCGAGGTGCTGGCCGGACTGGTGCCCGCGATGGCGCTGCCGTTCGTCGCCCGCCGCCTCGGCGAGCAGCGGGCGTTCGCGGCGACCCTGTGCGCCGAGGAGTTCGACGCGGCCGCCGCGCACCGCGCCGGACTCGCCGACCTATCCGGCCCCGACGCCGAGTCGGCGCTGCGGCCGCTGCTCGCCCGGCTCGGCCGGACCGACCGGGCCACCGCCGCCGCGCTCAAGGACTACCGGGCCCGGCTGTTCCCGCGCGACCCGGGCCTGGGCCACGAGGCCTCGCAGCTGCTGATCGAACGGTTCGCGGCCCCGGGCGCCCGGCGGCTGCTGGACCGGCTGCGCACGGCGGGAGCCGCCGCATGAGCGCCGCACCGGCCCCTTCGCGGGGCACCACGGCCGGTCCCGAGGTGGTCTCGCTGTCCTGGCAGGGCCCGATCGCCGTGGTACGGATGGCCGACCGCGAGGGACGCAACACCTTCGGGCCGGATTTCAGCCGGGGCCTGGTGGACGCCGTCGGGCGGGCGGTGGCCGAGGAACGGACCCGGGTGGTGCTGGTCGAGGGCATGCCGGAGCTGTTCTGCGCCGGCGGCTCGCAACGGGAACTGGTCCACTTCGCCCGGGGCGAGGGCAGCTTCGACACCGACGACTTCTTCCGGGTACTGGCCCGCTGCCCGCTCCCGGTGGTGGCCTCGGTCCAGGGCCACGCCATCGGCGGCGGACTGGTCCTGGCGCTCTACGCGGACCTGGCCGTGTTCAGCGAACGCTCGGTCTACGCCGGGAACTTCATGCGCTACGGCTTCACCCCCGGCATGGGCGCCACCCACCTGCTGCCGTGGCGCTTCGGGCCGCAGCTCGGCACCGAGATGCTGTGGACCGCCCGCAACTACCGGGGCGCCGAACTGCGCGACCGCGGTGCGCCCGTCACGGTGGTGGCCCACGACCGGGTACCCGCCACCGCCCGTGCGCTCGCCGCCGACCTGGCGGCGGCTCCCCGGGCCTCCCTGGAACTGCTCAAGCAGGACCTGGCCGCACCGCTGCTCGCCGCGACCGACGCGGCGATCGCCAGGGAGGCCGCCATGCACCGGACCTCCTTCCGGCTGCCCGAGGTGATGGACCGCATCCTCGGCGGCTACGGCGCCGCCGACCACCCGGACCGGAGCTGAGCACACCCGCGGACCGGGTCCGCCCGACCCGACCCGCCCGCCCCCACCGCCCCCGCCCCCACCGCCCCTGCCACCGCCGACGCGAGGACCGCGAGAACTGATGGACGCGAAAGAGATCCTGACCCGATTCAAGGACGGGGGCCTGGACCGGGCCGCCGCCGCCCGGGCGCTGCTCGGCGCCGAGGCCGAGGCTGAGGTCGTGGCCGAGGCCCCGGCCGGGGCGGCCGCGCCGACGTCCGCCCCGGCCCCCGAGCCCGCCGCGACCGAACCGGTCGCGATCATCGGCTACAGCGCGCGCTTCCCCGGCGCGGCCGATGCGGACACCTTCTGGAAGCGGATCCTGGACGGCGACGACCTGGTGACCGAGGTGCCGCCGGAGCGCTGGCGGACCGAGGAGTTCTACGACCCGGACCCGGCCGCCGAGGGCCGGTCGGTCTCCCGCTGGGGCGCGTACGTGGCGGACGCCGACCGTTTCGACGCCGACTTCTTCCGGATGACGCCCCGGGAGGCCGAGCTGACCGACCCGCAGGCCCGGCTCTTCCTCCAGGAGGCGTGGCGGGCGCTGGAGCACGCCGGGCAGCCGGCCGGCTCGCTCGCCGGCTCCCGGTGCGGTGTGTACGCGGGCGTGATGCTCAACGACTACCGGGACCTGATCGAGCGGCAGAGCCCGCACGCCCGGCTCCCGCAGGTCATGCAGGGCAACTCCAACTCCCTCCTGGCCGCCCGGATCGCCTACCACCTCGACCTCAAGGGCCCGGCCGTCACCGTCGACACCGCCTGCTCGTCCTCGCTCACCGCCCTGCACCTGGCCTGCCAGTCGCTCCGGCTCGACGAGGCCGACCTGGCGGTGGTGGGCGGGGTGACGCTCTACCTGACCGAGCTCCCGCACGTCTTCATGAGCCGGGCCGGGATGCTGTCGCCGAACGGGCGCTGCCGGCCGTTCGACGCCGCCGCCGACGGCATCGTGCCGGGTGAGGGCTGTGCGGTCGTCGTGCTCAAGCCGCTGTCGAAGGCGCTCGCCGACGGTGACCCGGTGCACGGGGTGATCCGGGCGTCCGGGCTCAACCAGGACGGGCGGACCAACGGCATCACGGCGCCCAGCGCCCGTTCGCAGGCCGCCCTGGTCCGCGACACCATGCGGCGCTTCGCCGTCGACCCGGCCGGGATCGACTACGTCGAGTGCCACGGCACCGGCACCCCGCTCGGCGACCCGATCGAGATCACCGCGCTCAACGAGGCGTTCGCCGGGGCCGGACTGGCACCGGGCAGCGTGCCGATCGGCTCGGTGAAGGGCAACATCGGCCACACCTCGGCCGCCGCCGGGCTGGCCGGCCTGCTCAAGGCCGTCGGCGTGGTCGGCACCGGCGAGGTCCCGCCGTCCCTGCACTACGATCGGCCCAACCCGCAGATCCCGTTCGCCGACGGGCCGTTCACGGTCGCCGCACGGCGCCGGAAGCTGACCGCCGGTCACGGGCGGCAGCGGCGGGCCTCGGTCAGCTCCTTCGGCTTCAGCGGCACCAACGCGTACGTCGTCGTCGAGCAGCCGCCCGGCCGCGGGAGCGGACCCGCTGCCGCCGGTACCGCCGACGACATGCCGGTCCTGGTCCCGCTCTCCGGCCGGCGTGCCGACGCCGCCGCGGCCCAGGCGGCGGACCTGGCGCGCTGGCTGCGCGGCCCCGGCGCCGGGGCCCGCGCCGCCGATATCGCCCACACCCTCGCCGTCGCCCGGACCCACCATCCGTACCGCGTCGCGCTGCTGGTCACCGGCCGCGACGAACTGCTGGAGTCGCTGGACCTGCTCGCCGACGGCCGGCCGGACCCCCGGCGGACCGGGTCCGCGCCGGACGCCGCACCGGGGTCCGCGGTGGTCGACCCGGCGGTCCGGCAGGCCCAGCGGGAGCTGCTGCACCGGCTGCTGGAGCGCCTGGGCGAGCGGCCAACCGGCGGCGAACTGGCGGCACTGGCGCGGCTGTACGTGCAGGGCCACCAGGTCGACTGGGCGGCGGTCGGCCCGGCCGCCCGGCACCGGCGGCTGTCGCTGCCCGGCTACCCGTTCGCCCGGGAGCGCCACTACGTGGACAGCGGTGAGGCCGCCGCACCGGCCCTCGCCGGCCTCGCGGGCGGGGAGGCGCCGCCGGTGCTGCACCGGCAGGAGTGGGTCCCGGCGCCGCTGCCCGCCACCGACGGCCGCCCGGCGGGCCCGTTTCTGGTCCACGACCCGGCCGGCGACCTGACGGCCGCCCTGGCCGCCGCCGGGGCCGAGGTCCACCCGCTCGGCGCCGACCGGGCCGCCGCCGAGGCGGTCCGCGCGGCCGGGGCGAGCGCCGCCACCGTCGTCCTGCGGCTCACCTCCGACGCCGGGACGGCCGAGGGGGAGCAGGCGCTCGCGGCGGACCTGGCCGCTTTCGACGCCGCCCGGACGGCGCTGGCCGTCCTGCGGACCCAGCAGCTCACCCTGCTGGTCGTCACCGCGGACCCCACCCGCGCCGACGCCGCCGGTGCGCTCGTCCAGACCCTGCGTCAGGAGAACCCCCGGCTCGCCGGACGTGCCGTGCTGGTCCCTGCGCACGGCGCCCCCGACGTCCGGCGGCTGCTCGCGGAGGCGGCCGCCCCGGCGCCCGGGCACGGGCACCTGGCCGACCTGCGGACCGCGGCGCGCACCCGGCGGGTGCTCGCACCGTGGCAGCTGCCGGGCGCCGTCCCCACCGCCCGGCCGGACGGGGTGTACCTGGTCAGCGGCGGGGCCGGCGGGATCGGGTCGGCCCTGGCCCGGCACCTGACGGACCGTCCCGGCACCCGGGTGGTGCTGTGCGGGCGTACGGCCTGGGCGGACCTCCCGGCACCGGTCCGCCGGACCGTGGCCGGACACGGGCGGCTGCGCTACGCAGCGGCCGACCTCGGCGCGCCGGGGGCGGCGGCCGCCCTGGTCAAGGACGTGCTGCGGACCGAGGGCGCCCTGCACGGCGTCTTCCACGCCGCGGGCGTGGTGCGCGACGGTTACCTGCTGCGCAAGACGCCGCAGGACGTGGCCGAGGTGCTCGCCCCCAAGATCCTCGGCGCGGCCGCGCTCGACGAGGCGACCGCGTCGCTGCCGCTGGACGCGTTCGTGCTGTTTTCCTCGGTCGCCGCAGTCACCGGCAACCTCGGGCAGAGCGACTACGCCTTCGCCAACGCCTTCCTGGACGGCTTCGCCACCCGGCGGGCCGGCCGGGTGGCCCGCGGGGAGCGGTCCGGGCGGACCCTGTCCGTCCAGTGGCCGCTGTGGGACGTCCCCGGGATGACGATCCCGGCACCGGTCCTGGAGGTGGTGCGGCAGCAGACCGGCATGGCCCCGCTGCCCGCCGCCACCGCCCTCGCCGCGCTGGACCGCCTGCTGGCCTCGGACGGCCCGGCCGTGGTCTCGCTCTTCCACGGCGACGCCGCCCGCTGGCACCGCCACCTGGCCGAACAGCAGCTGACCGAGCCGCAGCTGACCGAGCCGGACCCGACCCCGCAGGACCCGACCCCGCAGGACCGCGCCGGGCAGTGGCCGGCCGCCGGTGCCACGGCCGGTTCGGAGCGGCCCGTTCCGGCGGCCGACGGTGCCCGGCGGGGCGTGCTCGCCGACCTGGTGCACCGGACGGTGGCCGATGCCATCGGCCGGCCGGTGGGTGCCGTCGGCGGCGGTACCTCGCTGGAGTCGCTGGGCCTGGACTCCGTGATGATCCGTACCGTCGCCTCGCGGCTCAGCGCCGAGGTGGCACCGGTCGGCCCGGAGATGCTCTTCGGCCTGCGGGACCTGGACGAGCTGGTCGGCCTGCTGGCCGACCGGGAGCCCCGGCCGACGGCGGCCGCCCCGGCTGCCCCCGTGCCGGGCCTCGTGCCGGCCGTGGTGGCGACCGCGGTGCCGACCGTGGCACCGGCCGATGACCGGTTCGCCGTGATCGGGATCAGCGGCCGCTACCCGCACGCCCCCGACCTGGACGCCTTCTGGCAGAACCTGCTGAACGGCAAGGACACCGTCTCCGAGCTGCCGACCGACCGCTGGCCGGACGCCGGCGGGGTCCGCGCCCGGGGCCACTTCCTGGACGGGATCGACGCGTTCGACCCGGCGTTCTTCGGCCTGTCCGGCCACGACGGCACCCTGCTGGACCCGCAGGAGCGGCTGTTCCTGGAGGTCGCCTGGGAGGCGATGGAGGACGCCGGGTACACCGGTCCCCGTCTCGACACCCTGGTCGCGGCCGACGGCGAACGCCGCAGTGTGGGCGTGTTCGCCGGCATCACCTCCAGCGACTACCGGCTGCTGGGCGCCGAGCGCTGGGCCGCCGGGCACCGGGACATGCCGTCGGGGCACTACTGGAGCCTGCCCAACCGGCTGTCGTACCTGCTGGACCTGCGCGGCCCCAGCCAGCCCGTCGACACCGCGTGCTCCTCCTCCCTGGTGGCGCTGCACCTGGCACTCGACGCCATGCGGCGCGGCGAATGCGCGGCCGCACTGGTCGGCGGGGTGAACCTGTACGTCCACCCGTCCCGGTTCCGGATGCTGCGGCAGTCCGGGTTCCTCGCCGAGGACGGCCGGTGCCGCAGCTTCGGCGCCGGCGGGTCCGGCTTCGGCCCCGGCGAGGGCGGCGGCGCCGTCGTGCTGAAGCCGCTCGCCCGGGCGCTCACCGACGGCGACACCGTCCACGCCGTGGTGCGGGGCAGCGCGGTGGCCCACGGCGGCCGGACCAACGGGTTCACGGCCCCCAGCCCGCGCTCCCAGGCCAGGGTGGTACGCGCCGCGCTGCGCGACTCCGGGGTGGACCCGGCCACCGTCAACGTGATCGAGGCGCACGGCACCGGCACCGAACTCGGCGACCCGGTCGAGCTCGCGGGCCTTCAGGACACCTACGGCCGGGCCGGGGACGGCGCGGCCCCCTGCTCGCTCGGCTCGGTCAAGTCCGCCGTCGGGCACGGCGAGTCGGCGGCGGGCATCGCCGCGCTCACCAAGGTGGTGCTGCAACTGCGCCACCGGACGCTGGCGCCCACCCTGCACGCGGACCCGGTCAACCCGGGCCTGCGGCTGGCGGACACCCGCTTCGTGCTCCAGCACACCGCCGACCGCTGGCAGCCGGTCACCGGTCCCGACGGCAGCCCGCTGCCGCGGCGCGCCGGGATCAGCTCGTTCGGCGCCGGCGGGGTCAACGCCCACGTGATCGTCGAGGAGTTCCTGCCCGAGCGGTACGGGCGGCCCGCGGAGACCGCCCCCGCGACCACCACGGCGGCCGGCCCGGAACTGGTGCTGCTCTCCGCTCCCACCCGGGACCACCTCGCGGCCACCGCCGACCGGCTCGCCCGGTGGCTGCGCAGCCCCGAGGGCTCCACCGATCTGCGGGCCGTGGCGCACTCGCTGCGCACCGGCCGGGCGGCCATGGACCACCGCCTCGCGGTGGTGGCCGCCGACACCGCCGAACTGGCCGCGGCGCTGGCCCGGTTCGCCCGGCCGGAGGCCGGCGGCGCGAGCGGCACGACGGTCCGGTCCGCGGACGTCCGCGAGGGCGGCGGCCACCGGGAGCTCGGCTCACTGCCGGAGACCACCGCATTCCTGTCCGAGCTGTGGCGCAACGCGCGCCTGCACCAGCTGGGCGAGCTGTGGCTGTCCGGACTCGACGTCGGTGCCGGTGCGGCGGACGAACCGGCCGCCGGGCGCGTCGCGTTGCCGCCCTCGGTCTTCCTGCGGCGCCGACTGTGGCTCACCGACCAGCCCGGCGAGGGCCCGTCGGACGCGGACACCGCCGACCTGACCCCCGTCCCGGCCGGCCCCGCACTCCCGGCCGACCCGGCGCCGGACCCGGTGGCCGAACGGCTCACCCGCCTCGTCCGGGGCTTCCTGCCGGACACCGCCGGCTCCCCGGCGCCCGACCGCACCCTGCTCGAGCACGGCATCGACTCGATCAACCTGATGAACCTCCGCTTCGAGATCACCGAGCAGTTCGGGGCGACCCTGCCCCTCCAGCTGCTCAGCGAGTCGACCCTCACCGCACTCGCCGCCCGGCTGACCACCGACCACGCCCACGACCGGGCCTGAAACAGAGGGAGTTGGCGTCACGCCATGACCATCCAGACCAGCCCCGCCGACCGGCACCGGCCGTTCCCCCTGACCGAGGTCCAGGAGTCCTTCTACGTCGGGCGCAGCACGGCCGGCGCCGACGGCGCCGGGACCCAGATCCACCTCGAGTTCGAGACGGACCGGCTCGACGCCGACCGGCTCGCCGCCGACTGGAACCGGCTCGTCGCCGACACCGACATGCTGCGCGCGCACCTGCTGCCGGACGCCCGCCAGGTGGTCCGCGAGCACGTCCCGGCGTACCGGCCGGTCGTCCGCGACCTCACCGCGGCCGGCCCGGCGGAACTGCGGGAGGCGCTGGGGGAGCTGCGCGCGCAGGCCGCGGCCGCCGTCGATCCCCACCACTGGCCGCTGTTCGCGGTCGGGGTGGCGCAGCTGCCGGGCGACCGGACCAGGGTGATGCTCACCGTCGACGAGCTGATCGCCGACGGCCCGAGCGTCTCCCTGCTGCTCCAGGACTGGTACGCCCGGTACACCTTCGGCGAGCGGCCCGTCCGGCCGGCCGTCGGCTTCCGTGACTACGCGCTGGCCACCGCCGCGACCCGGCCGTCCGGGACCTCGCTCGGCTACTGGCGCGACAAGCTCGCGACCGCCGACTTCGACCGGCCGCTGCCGCTCGCCCGCCCGGCCGCCCCGGACGCGCCCGCCGGCGGCACCGGTGACGGCCCGCACCGGCGGCTCGCCCTCCGGCTGGAGCGTGCGCAGTGGGAGCGGGCCAAGGAGGCGGCGCTGGAGGCCAGGGCGACGCCGTCCGCGATGCTGCTCGCGCTGACCGCCGCCGCGCTGTCCGCGCCCGGGGCGGGCGCGCTGCCGATGGTCCTGACCACCTACAACCGCCGTCCGCTCCACCCCGATGTGGCGCGCCTGGTGGGGCCGTTCCTGTCCACCTCGGTGTTCGTCGCCCCCCGGCCCACCGGCACGCTCGGCGAACTGGTGGCCGAGGTCCGCGGGCAGCTCTGGCGCGACCTGGAACACACCGACGTCAGCGGGGTGCGGGCACTGCGCGAGCGGGCCAGGACCTCGCCGGGCCGCCGGGCGGCCGCCGTCCCGGTGGTCTTCACCAGCCTGCTCGGCAGCATCGCCGACCAGCGGGCCGAGGACCCCGGCAACTGGGCCGCGCTGGTGGACGCCGACGCGTCCGCCACCCGCACCCCCGGCGTCCAGCTGGAGATGTGCGTCCAGGAGCACGCCGGAGCGCTCCAGGTGTCCTGGGACTTCCTGCCGCAGGCGCTGGACGAGGCCCTGGTGCGGGCCGCCTTCGGGCGCCTGCTCGACAGCCTGGCGCGCGTCGCCGACCGGGGGCCCGCGGTGTGGGACACCGAGGCCCGACCGACCGCGACCGTCCCGGCGGCCGCGGGCCCGTCGCGGCTCCCGCTGACCGAGATCCAGTCGGCGTACCTGGTCGGGCGGCTGGGCGGCCTCGGCGGCGCCGCCGAGAGCCGCGTCCAGCAGGAGTTCCTGCTGGAGCACCACGACGTGGACGCCCTGGAGGCGGCCTGGAACGACCTGGTGGCCCACCATCCGATGCTGCGGGCCGCCGTCCACCCGGACGGCACGCTGGAGGTCGCGGCCGAGGTCCCGCGGTACCGGATCGCCCGCCACGACCTGACGGCGCTGCCCGCCGGCCCCGACGGGACGGCCGCGGTCGAACGGGAGCTGGCCGCGGTCTCGGCCCGGCTGGGCGAGGGCACCTTCCCGCTCGGCGGCCGCCCGATGTACGCGCTGGAGGCCAGCCTGCTGCCGGACGGCACCACCGTGCTGCACGTCGTCCTGGACGCGCTGCTCGCCGACGCCCGCAGCTTCGCCCTGCTGTTCGGCCAGCTCTTCGCGCTGCACGACGGCGACCGGCGGATGCTGGACACCCCCGCCGACCCCCGGCCGTACCTGGCGGACCGGCCCGTACGTGCCCGCGACGAGGAGGCCCGGGCGGCCCGCCTCGCCTGGCGCGAGAAGTTCGCCGCCCTACCGAACGGACCGGCGCTCCCCGACCCGGAGCCGCAGGCCCGGCGCCTTCACCACCGCGCCGACCTGGGCTCCTGGCGGCGGCTCGGTGAGCGTGCCGCCGCCATCGGGGTCCCGGCCGACCTGGTGCTGCTCACCGCCTACACCGACGAGCTGCGCCGCGAGTTCGGGCCGGACCCGTTCACCGTGACGGTGGTGTCCTGGGACCGGCCGGCGGGCCTCGCGGGCGCCGCGCAGATGGTCGCCGACTTCACCCAGCTCGCCTGGGTGGTGGTGGACGACACCCTGCCGCAGGACTTCGCCGAGCGTGCCCGGGAACTGTGGGCCCGGACCCGGGCCGACCTGGAACGCGGTGAACTCCAGCCGGGGCTGGCCGAGTTGCGCGGGCGGGTGTTCCGGTCGGGCGGCGGGCTGCGGCTGCCGGTGGTCTTCACCCGGGTCCCCGCGATCGACCCCGCGCTGCACCCGCGCGGTGTCCGGCTGCGGGCCAGCCAGTCGCAGACCGCGCAGGTCGCCCTCGACCACGTGCCGCTGCTGGTCGGCGACGACCTGGTCGGCCAGTGGGACGCCGCCGAGGGCTGCCTGCCCGCGGACCGGCTGGCGGCGATGTTCGAGCGCTACGCGCAGCGGGTCCGCTCCTTCCTCGACGGTGCGGCCGCCCCCGACGGCCCGGCGCTGGCCGTGCCACCCCGCCCGGCCGCGGCCCTGGTCCCGGATTCGGCGCCGGCCCCGGCCGACACCTCGCCGACCATGACGGAGCTGATCGACCGGGCGCTGGAGCGGTACGCCGACCGGACGGCCGTGCGGTGGGACGGGCGCACCGTCGACTACCGCGAGCTGGACCGCCGGACCGCGCAACTGGCCCACCAGCTGGCCGCCATGGGCGTTCGCCCGGGCGACCACGTCGCCGTGCACATGGACCGCTCCGACGACCTGGTGGTCGCCCTGGTCGGCATCGTGCGGGCCGGTGCCGTGTACGTGCCGGTCGACCCGGCCAACCCGCCGGAGCGGGTGCGCTACCTCCTCGAGGACAGCGGCGCCCGGGTGGTGGTCGCCGACGCGGCCCGCGCCGCCGTCCCGGCCGCGACCGGCGCCCTGGTGCTCTGCCAGGACCGGGACGAGGACCGGGCCCGGCTGGCGGCCCGGCCGGCCACGGCCCCGCAGCCGGGGGTCGGCCCGGACGACCCGGTGTACATGATCTACACCTCCGGCACCACCGGCCGTCCCAAGGGCTGCCGCAACACCCACCGGGGCTTCGTCAACCGGGTCCGCTGGATGCAGGACCGCTTCCCGCTGGACGCCGGGGACCGGGTCGCCCAGAAGACGCCGTACGGCTTCGACGTGTCGGCCTGGGAGTTCTTCTGGCCGCTGCTGGCCGGCGCCTCGATCGTGGTCGCCCGTCCCGGCGGCCACGTCGACCCCGGCTACCTCGCCCGGCTGCTGCGCGACGAGCGGGTGACCGTGGCCCACTTCGTCCCGTCCGTGCTCGGCCTGTTCCTGCGCGAGCGCACCGCCGCCGACTGCGACTCGCTGCGGTACGTCTTCGCCAGCGGGGAGGCGCTGCCCGTCCCGACCATGCGCCAGTTCTTCGACGTGATGCCCGGCGGAGCCGAGTTGCACAACCTCTACGGGCCCACCGAGGCGGCCATCGACGTCACCCACTGGGCGTGCCGCCGGGACTGGGACGAGGCCACCGTGCCGATCGGCCGGCCGATCTCCGACACCCGGATCCACCTGGTCGACGAGCGGCTGGCCGAGGTCCCCGACGGAACCCCGGGGGAGATCGTCATCGGCGGTGCGGGCGTCGCGCTCGGCTACCACGGGCGGCCGGAGCTCACCGCGGAGCGGTTCATCGCCTCGCCGTTCGCCGACGACCCGTCACCGCGCCTGTACCGGACCGGTGACCTGGGGCAGCTCGGCCCGGACGGCGAACTCCGCTACCTCGGCCGGATCGACGGCCAGTTCAAGCTGCGCGGCCTGCGGATCGAACCCGAGGAGATCGAGGCCGCCCTGACCGCGCTGCCCGGGGTGCTGGAGGCCCGGGTGCTGCCGGTCACCGACCACACCTCGCAGGAACAGGTGCTCGCGGCCGTCTGCATCGAGGGGGACGGCGTGCCCGCCCCGTCGGTGGGGACCCTGCGCCGGGCCCTGGCCCGGACCCTGCCGCCCTACCTGGTCCCGAGCAGCTTCCGGTTCGTCGACCGGCTTCCGCTGACGGCCAACGGCAAGCTCGACCGCACCGCCGCCGCCGCGCTCTTCGGGACCGCCGGGCCCGCGGCGCCCGCGGCGCCCGCCCCGGCGGACGACACCACCCGCAACGAGGAGGACACCGTGCCCGCCCACCCGATCCCGCACCCGCCGACCCCGGCTGCCGCGCCGACCCCGCCCGAGGACACGGCCGGGCGGATCACGGCGGTGGTGGCCGACAGCCTCGGCCTGGACGTGGTCGACCCGGACGCCGACCTGTTCGACCTGGGCGCCACCTCGTTCACCCTGATCCGCCTGGCCCAGGAGATCGAGCGGCTGACCGGCGTGGCGCTGCCCGTCGACGTCCTGATCGACGCCCCCACGGTGACCGCGCTGCTCGCGGCGGTGGACGCCGCCCGCCCGCCGGCCGCCCGGCCGTCCCCGGCTCCGGTGGCACCGGCCGCCATCGCGGACCCGCAGGCGGTGGCGGCCGAGGCGGCCGCCCTGCTCGGCGTGGACGCGGTCGACCCGGACGCCGACCTGTTCGACCTGGGCGCCACCTCGTTCACCCTGATCCGGCTCGCCCAGCTCCTCGGTGACCGGTTCGGCGTGGACGTGCCGGTGGACGCCCTCATCCTCGCCCCCACGGCCCGCGGCATCGCGGACGCCCTCGCCCCGGCGCCGCGGCCCGCGCAGCCGGCCGCCCCCGCGCCGGAGCCCGCGTCCGAGCGGCGTACGGACGTGCGGATCGCCCTCGACCCGCAGGCGAAGGCGGCCTTCAAGGAGGCCAGGATCGCCGAGCGCCGGCTGCCGGCCGAGCTGGCGAGGGTCGCCCTGGCGCCGGCCGGACCCGAGCACGACCGGGCGCTGTACGACGCCTCGTCGTTCCGGGAGTTCGCCGCCGAGCCGCTGCCCCTCGACCGGCTGTCCGAGCTGCTCGGCACCCTGACGCGCGGCGAGCTCGACGGCCGCCAGAAGCACCGCTACCCGTCGGCCGGCGGCTTCTACCCGGTGCAGGTCTACCTGTACGTCAGGCCGGGTGCGGTGCAGGACACCGAGGGCGGCCTGTACTACCTGCACCCGGGCGAGCGGACCCTGGTGGCGGTCGACCCGCAGGCCCGGTTCGGCACCGACCTCCATGTGTTCCACAACCGCGCGCTGGTGGAGTCCGCCGCGTTCGGCGTCTTCCTGGTGTCCACCCCGGCGGCCATCGCACCGGCGTACGGCGAGCGCAACGCGGCCCGGTTCTCGACCATCGAGGCCGGCCACATCGCCCAGCTGCTGCTGACCGCGGCACCCGGACGGGGTCTCGGGCTGTGCGCCGTGGGGGAGATGGACTTCGGCGCGGTACGGGACCGGTTCGCCCTGGCGGACGACCAGGAGCTGCTGCTGTCCCTGTGGGGCGGTGCGCTGCCGCAGTCCGCGCTGGACCGCCGGGCCGACCTGGTCGCGGCGGAACGGGACCAGGGCGCCCGTCCCGGCCCCGCCGCCACCCGGGCGGTGGCCGTGATCGGCTTCGCCGCCCGCCTGCCCGGCGCCGACGACCTGCGCGAGCTGGACGCACTCCTCGCCGCCGGCGGCAGCGCGGTCGGCCCGGCCCCCGCCGGACGCTGGGCCCCGCTGGAGTCCCGGGCCCGCCGGGCCGGCGCCGCGGTCGGCGGCTACCTGGCGGACGTCACCGCCGTGGAGGCCGAGGAGTTCGGCCTCCCGGAGGGCGAACTCGCCGCACTCGACCCACAGGAGCGGCTGCTGCTGACGGTCGCCCGGCACTGCGTCGAGGACGCGGCCCTCACCCCCGAGCAGCTCTCCGCCGCCGGACCGGTCGGCGTCTTCGTCGGCTCGATGTGGCAGGACCACGCCCTGTACGGGGTGGCGGCGCGGGCCGACGGAAGGCCCGGCACCCACGCCACCCGCGGCGGCCTGGCCCACCGGGTCTCGCACGCCTTCGGCCTGACCGGGCCGAGCCTGGTGCTCGACACCGGCTGCGTCTCCGGACTGGCCGCCGTCGAGGCGGCCATGCGGGCGGTGGCCGACGGCCGGTGCGAGGCCGCGCTGGCCGCCGGAACCAACCTGGTGCTGCACCCCGACCACCTGGACGTGCTGTCCGAACTCGGCCTGGTCGCCGAGCAGCCCGACTCGTGCGCGTTCACCGACCGGGCGAGCGGCTGGCTGGTCGGCGAGGGCATCGGTGCGGTGCTGCTCAAGCCGCTCGACCGGGCCCTGGCCGACGGCGACCCGGTGCACGCGGTGCTGACCGGCGGCGCCCTGGTGCACTCCGGCCGGACCCGGCAGTTCGGTGTACCGGACCCGCTGCGGCAGGAGCAGGTGATGCGGGCCGCGCTCGCCGACGCCGGCCGCACCGCGGCGGACATCGGCTACGTCGAGGCGGCGGCCGCCGGGGCGGCGCTGGCCGACGCCCTGGAGTTCACCGCGCTGGGGCGGCTCTTCGGCGGCGAGGGGACGGCGCCGGACACGGCGGGCCACGGCCCGGCGGGCGCGACCCCGATGGGACCGGTCCCGGTGGGATCGGTCAAGCCGGCCACCGGCCACCTGGAGGCGGCCTCGGTCTTCGCCCAACTCGGCAAGGTGATCGCCCAGTTCCGCCGCGACCGGCTCTACCCGACCCGCCGGACCTCGGCACCCAACCCGGCACTGGCCGGGCGGAGCGGCGCCGTGGTGGTGGCCGGCCCGGGCGCCGACCGGTGGCGCACCGGACCCGACGCCACCCGCCGGGCACTGGTCAACGGATTCGCCGGCGGCGGGTCCTACGGCAGCCTGGTGGTGGAGGAGCCGCCGCAGCGGCCCGCCCCCGCCGTACCGGCCGACGACGACCGGGTGGAGGCCCTGCCGCTGTCCGCCGACACCACCGGGAACCTGGCCCGCTGGGCCCGGGCGCTGGCGCTGGAGTTCGACCGCGAGCCCGGCCTCACGCTGGCCGCCGCCGCCCGCACCCTGCGGGAGGGCCGCCGCGACCGCGCGGCGCGGGGCGTGGTGGTGACGGACCGGTACCGGGCCGCCGCCGATCTGCGGACCCTGGCCGAGCGGGTCACCCGCGAGGGCTCCGGCGTCACCGTCGGCGCCGCACGGGCCCCGGAGGAGGAGCGGGCCGGACTCGCCGACTGGGCGGCCGGCGGCGCCGCGCCGCAGGCGGCACGACGGTCGGCGGCACCCCGGGCCGCACTGCCCCCGGTGCCGCTGACGGTACGCCGGGTGCCGCTGCCCGCCGAGGAGTCCGTGACCGCCGTGGTCCCGGCCGCCCCGGCACCGGCGAGCCAGGCACCGGAAAGCCAGGCACCGGCGAGCCAGGCACCGGCAGCTCAGGCACCTGCCGCCGAGGTCCCGGCACCCGCCGTGCAGGCGCCGGCACCCGCCGCGCAGGTGCCGGCCACCGGGCCGGCGGCCGTACCGCAGGGGCCGTTCGAGCGGATGGCGCGGATCGTGGCCGAGGAGACCGGGGCCGCCCGGTCCCGCCTCACCCCGGCGGACGACCTGTTCGCGATGGGTGTGACCAGCCGCCAACTGCTGCGGATCGCCGCCCGGGTGACCGCCGACGGCGGCCGCGAGCTGCCGCTGGAGGCGTTGTTCACCGCGCCGGACCTGGCCGCGCTGGCCGAACTCGCCTACCCCGCCGCCGTCGCCGTCTGATCCACCACCGGACCACCAACAGAGAGCAGTTGATGCACCATGACCCGGATCTACATGTTCCCCGGCCAGGGAGCCCAGCGCCTCGGCATGGGCCGGGCGCTCCTCGACCGGTTCCCCGCCCTGGTCCGCGAGGCCGACGAGGTCCTCGGGTACAGCCTGCGCGAGCTGTGCCTGGAGGATCCCGGCGGCCGGCTGGGCAACACCCGCTACACCCAGCCCGCGATGTTCGCGGTCAACGCGCTCGCCTACCGGGCGGCACTCCAGGACACCGGTGAGCCGGACGTCGCGATCGGGCACAGCCTCGGCGAGTACAACGCCCTGGAGGCGGCCGGGGTGTTCGACTTCGCGGACGGCCTGCGGCTGGTCGCCGCCCGGGCGGCCGCGATGGCCGAGGTGGACGGCGGGGGGATGAGCGCCGTGGTCGGCCTGACCGAGACCACACTGCGGTTCCTGCTGCTGCGCGCGGGGTTCGGCACCCTGGACCTCGCCAACCTCAACACCGCCACCCAGACCGTCCTGGCCGGCCCGGTGGACGACCTCGACGAGGCCGGCCAGGTGCTGGAGGACGCCGGTGCCCGGATGGTCCGCCGGCTGGACGTCAGCGGCCCCTTCCACTCCCGCTACATGGCGCCCGCCGCCGCCGCGCTGGCCGGTACCGTCCGGGCCACCCGGCTGCGCCCGCCCGCCTTCCCGGTGATCGCCAACCGGACCGCCGAGCCGTACCGCGCCGACCTGGCCGCGGACCTGCTGCTGGAGCAGATCGACCACCCGGTGCGCTGGCGCGAGAGCGTCGAGGCGCTGCTGGCCGGGCCCGACCCGCAGTTCACCGAGGTCGGCGAGAGCACCGTGCTGACCAGCATGGTCCGGCAGATCCGACGCGACGCCGCCCCGGACCGGACGGTCCGTCAGGTCCAGGCCGCCGTCGCCTGAGAAACACCCACGCACCGCACGAGGAGACGCGATGACCAGCTCCACCCTGAGGTTCCGCCCGCCGGCCGGCGCGGGGTTCTGCCCCCGCCCGGTCCCGGGTGCGGCCCTGCGTCTGTTCCTGTTCCACCACGCGGGGGGATCCCACCTCCTCTACCGCGACTGGGTGGCGCACTTCCCCGCCGACTGGGAGATCCACCTGCTGGACGCCCCCGGCCGCGGGCGGCTCACCGACCTGCCGGCCTGCTCCGACGCCGGGCAACTGGTGGACTTCTTCCACGACGAGATCGTGCTCGCGATGGACCGCCCGTTCGCCTTCTTCGGGCACAGCATGGGCGGCCTCGCCGCGTACGAGCTGACCAACCGCCTGGCCGCCGAGGGCCTGCCGCTGCCGGTCTGGCTCGGGCTGTCGGCGCGCGGCGCCCCGCGGCCGCCGGGCCCGTCCGACACCCGGCACACCCTGCCCGACGACGCGCTGCGCCACCACCTGGCGGCGATGGGCGGCACCCCACCGGAGGTGCTCCAGGACCCGGAGATCTGGCAGCTGTTCGGGCCGATGATCCGGACCGATCTGCGGCTCGTGGAGACCTGGACCCCGTGCGAGGGGACCGCGCCGCTGACCGTCCCGCTGTCCGTGTTCGGGGGGTCCGACGACGTGGTGGTGTCACCGCAGCGGCTCGCCGCCTGGCAGCAGCACGCGCGGCGCTTCCTCGGGCTGCACCTGTTCGACGGCGACCACTTCTACTTCCGGGGCCGGACCGCCGAGATGGCCGCGCTGGTCACCGCACAGATCCGCGCCGCCACCGCCGGTGCCACCCAGGGGGCCGTCCGATGACCGGCGCGCGTACGGACTGCGCACCGCGCACCCACCGCGGCGACGAGGTCCGGCTGTGGATCTGCGCCAACGACGACCTCGGGCCGGGAATGGCCACGGCGCTGGCCGGCCACTGGCTCGACGAGCACGAACTGGCCACCGCCGACCGGTTCGTGTTCGAGCGGGACCGCCGGCAGTACCTGGTCGCCCATGTCATGGTGCGGCGGCTGCTCTCCCTGGAGACCGGCGTCCCGGAGGCGCTGGTGGAGCTGCGGCGGTCCGACCGGGGGCGGCCCTCGCTGCGCCCGCCGGACGGCGGACTGCGGTGCGGGCACGGCGAGTTGGACTTCAACCTTTCGCACGCGCACGGTTACAATGCGATCGTCGTCGCCAGGGGCCGGCGGGTCGGCGTCGACGTCGAGAGGTTCGACCGGGTCGGCGGCCGCGCGCTCGAGGGGATCGCCGAGAGCTTCACCCCCGGAGAGCGCCGGCAGCTGGCGGGCCTGCCGGCGGGAGGGGTGCGTGACCGGGCCGTGCTGAGGCTGTGGACGCTGAAGGAGGCCTACTCCAAGGCCCGCGGCCTCGGTCTCGGACTGCCCTTCGACTCCTTCGGCTTCGTCCTGTCCGGGAGCGACCGGGTCCTGGCCTTCGAGCCCCCCGCCGACGACCCGGCCGGCCGCTGGTCCTTCCTGGCACTCGAGCCGGAGCCGGACCTGCTGCTGTCGGTCGCGGTCGAGGCCGGGGCCGAACCGCCGCGCGCCGTCCACCTGCACGGCGGGTTCCCCTGGCGGCCCGCCGCCCTGCGCGACAGCTTCACCCCCGGGCACCCGGCACCGCTGCTCACCCCGGGCACCCTGTCCGCGTCCGGCACCGCGGCACCGGGGGCCGTACGCCCGGGGCCCGCCCGACCGGGGGCCGCCGGGACCCCGCCGCACCACACCGAGGCACCGAGGAGCGCCGCATGATCAAAACCGTACGGACGGCCGGGGAGAGCGCGCGCTCCGGCGGGACCGCGCACCTGGCCGCGGACGCCGTGACCCGGATCCGCGGCGACCGGACCGTGCTCAACGGCGTGTCGCTGACCGTGTCGGCCGGTGAACGGCTCGGCCTGATCGGCGAGAACGGCGTCGGCAAGTCCACCCTGCTCAGGGTGCTGGCCGGGCTCGACGCCCCGGACGCCGGCCGGGTCCGGGCCACCGTCGGCGGCGCACCCGGCCACCTCTCCCAGGAACCCGAACTGCCGCCGGACTGGGACCTCGCCCGCTGCCTCGCCGAGGCCCGGCAGGAGGTGGACCGGCTGGCCGCGCGGATGCGGGAGGTCGAGACGCTGATGGGCACCGCCGGCCAGGACGCGCTCGCCGCCCTGCTGGCGGAGTACGACGCCCTCCAGGAGGAGTTCACGGCACGCGACGGCTGGCGCTTCCCGGCCCGGGCGGCCGAGGTGTTCCAGGCCCTCGGCCTGCACCGGTTGCCGCCCGACCGGCTCGCCGGTGACCTGTCCGGCGGCGAACGGGCCCGGCTGGGCCTGGCCGTGCTGGTCCTGCGGAGCCCGCCCGCGCTGCTGCTGGACGAGCCCACCAACCACCTCGACGACGAGGCCGTGGACTGGCTGGCGGCGTGGCTGCGCGGCTACCGGGGACCGTGCCTGATCGCCTCCCACGACCGGGACCTGCTGGACGGCGCCGTCACCGGGCTGCTGGACCTCGACGGCCCGCGCGGGTCCGTCGTCCGCTACGGCGGCACCTACCGCGAGTACGCCGCCGAGCAGGCGGCCGCCCGGCGCCGCTGGGAGGCCGACCACCAGGTCTGGACCGAGTCGATGACCGCCGCCACGCTGCGGCTGTCCCGGTCCGACCGGGCCGCCGGGCACTACCGTCCGCCGCGCGACAACGCCAAGATGAACTACGACCTGCGCGGCGCCGGGGCCCAGGCCGCGGTCGCCCGTACCGCCCGCGCCGCGAAGGAGGAGATCCGCCGGCTGCGGATGCAGGAGGTGCCGAAGCCGCCCAGGCCGCTGCGGTTCACGGCGGTCGGGCTCGCCGACGCGGGCCGGGGCGCCGCGGCCGCGGCGCCCCCGGCGGACCCGGCCGCCGCGCTGATCGAGGTCCGCGACGTGGAGACCGCGCAGGGCCTGCGGCTGCCCGGGCTCGCCCTGCGGGACTGTGACCGGGTCGTGGTGGTGGGCCCCAACGGGGCGGGCAAGTCGACCCTGCTGCGGGTGCTCGCGGGTGAACTGGCCCCGGCCCGCGGCCTGGTCACCACCCGGCCGGGGCTGCGGATCGGGTACCTGCCGCAGGAGAGCAGCTTCCCGGGCGGGCACCGGCCGCTGCTGCGCTGCTACGCGCAGGCGGTGGCCGCCGACGAGGACGAGGCCGCCGAGCAGCTGCTGGAGCTGGGGCTGTTCCGCGCGGCCGACCTGCGGGTGCCGGTCGGGGCGCTGAGCGTCGGCCAGCGGCGGCGGCTCGACCTGGCCCGGCTGGTGGCGCTGCGGCCCGAGGTCCTGCTGCTCGACGAGCCCACCAACCACCTGAGCCTGCCGCTGATCGAGGACCTGCAGACCGCGCTGGACGACTTCCCCGGCCCGGTGGTGACGGTCACCCACGACCGGCGGCTGCGCCGCTCGGCCGGCCGGCTGCTGAGCCTGGACCGGGCGGCGTCCTGACGGCGGCCCGGGCTGCGGCGGCCCGGTTCGCGGCGGCCCGGGTCAGCGGGCGGCCGCGGTGCGGGCGCTGAGCCGGTCGAACTGCCGGCTGAGGAGCTCCTGTTCCTGGCTGAGCCGGTCCAGCCGCCGCCGCAGCCGGGCCAGTTCGTCGCCGAGGTCGAGCACCACGGCCCCGCCCTGCGGGGCCGGGCCGCCGCGGGCCGCCCTGGCCGCCGGGATGGAGCCGATCACCGCGGCCGGTGACGGCTGTCCCGCCGGGGCGCCGAGCTCCCGCGCCTGGCTGAGGATGGACTGGACCCGGCGGCGCAGCGCGGGCCCGGGCTCCACCCCGAGCTCGTTCACCAGCCGCATCCGCGCCCGCTCGTAGACACCGAGCGCCTCGGCCTGCCGGCCGCACCGGTACAGGGCGACCATCAGCAGGTCGTAGAACCGCTCCCGGACCGGGTTGTCGCTGGTGAGCTCCTCGAGTTCGCCGGTGATCTCGTGGTGGAGGCCGGCCCGCAGGCTCGCGTCGTAGAGCGTCTCCAGGGCGACCAGCCGGTTCTCCTCCAGCTGTGCTGCCTCGGCCTGGCAGATGTCACCGCCGAGGCTGCCCTGCAGGGCGGGCCCGCGCCACAGGGCGAGCGCCTGGCGCAGCAGCCGGACGGCCCGGGCGGGGTCGGTGGTGACCACGGCCCGGCCCTGGGCGGAGAGGCGGTGGAACCGGGCGGCGTCGGTGGCGTCGGGCCCGGCGTGCAGCTGGTAGCCCAGGGCGTGGGTGTCGATGCGTTCCTGGCTGGTGGAGCCGGCGTCCTCGAGCAGTTTGCGCAGCCGGGCGATGTGGGCCTGGAGGGCGTTGGCGGGGTTGGCCGGGGGGTGTTCACCCCACAGTTCGTCGATCAGCCGGTGGTAGGACAGCAGGTGTCCGGCCTTGACCACCAGGGCGCCGAGCAGGATGCGCTGTTTGGAGCCCGTGGGGACGATCCGCAGACCGCGCCGCTCGTCGTGGATCTCTACCGGGCCGAGAATGCGGAACTGCATGTTTCCTCACAATGCGGCGCTTGACGGGGTCGGTCGGGGCCCGACCGGCGAGCGGGAGAACCGGTTCGGGTCGGCGAAGCCGAGCGGGAACGCCGGCGGCCGGCCGCGGACCAGCCCGGCGACCACCTCGCCGATGCCGGTCGCGTGCTTGAACCCGTGGCTGTTGCAGCCGCCCGCGACCACGATCCGGGGGTCCGCGGCGAGCGGGCCGAGGACGAACTGGCCGTCCGGGGTGCGGGCGTACAGGTTGGCGGTGGCCCGGGAGGGGAGCGCGCCCACGCCGGGGACGGCGTCCGGCAGGATCCGGGCCAGCACCGACCAGTCGTCGGGGGAGACCGAGCGGTCCATGCCCTCGGGGTCCACGGTGCGGAAGTTGCGGCCGCCGTCCTCCAGGCCGAGTTTCAGCTCGGAGCGGCCGGGGAGGGTGCCGTGGCCCCAGATCACCTCCCCGTCGGCGAGTTCCCGCATGAACACCGGGAGCCGCTCCAGGGTGAAGCGCGGCTCGGCGGCCGCGGGCGTGAACCAGGTGGTGGGCATCCTGACCACGTCGAGCGGGAGCCCGGGGACGAGCTGGGAGAGCCACGGCCCGGCCGCCACCACCACCGAGCGAACCAGCAGCCGGCGCAGCGGGGTGTGCACCGAGATCCCGTCGTCGCCGGGCTCGACGGCGGTGACCCGGGTGTCGGTGAACACCCGCGCCCCGGCGCGGCGGGCGGCGCCGACCGCCGCGGCGATGGTGCGCTCGGGGTAGGTCAGGCCGCCGGCCGGTTCCAGGACACCGACCTGGCCGTCCGTCAGGCCGGCGTGGGCGGGGGCCCGCCGGCGCATCGCGGCGGCGTCCAGCAGTTCGACGTCCAGGCCGTGCTGGCGGGCCGCGGTCAGCGCGCCGCCGACGATGCGGCCCTCGCGCGGCCCGATCAGCATCGCGCCGATCCGCTCCATCAGGACCTCGCCGCTCTCCGCCTCGAGTTCCGCCCACAGCTCGCGGGAGCGCCGGGCGAGCGGGACCAGCCCCGGGTGTTCCAGGCAGGCGGTGCGGAACATCCGGCTCTCGCCGTGCGAGGAGCCGTGGACGTTGCCGATGCCGTACCGGTCGATGCCGATCGCGTCGATGCCGTGGCGGGCGAGCTGCCACAGGGCGCAGGCGCCCCAGGCGCCCAGCCCGACCACCGCGACCTCGGCGTCCTTGACGGCGGATGTGCGGCTCATGGTCCCTCCTGGTGGTCCGGTCCTGGGGTGGTCCGGGGACCGGGTGCGGTCCCCGGCGGCGGCCGTGCCGCGGCTCAGACGGCCGCGGCGGCCGGCTGCGGCACCGCGGCCGACGGCCGGGCGAAGGCGGGGGCGACCTGCCCGGCGAACAGCTCCATCGCCCGCGCGGCCCGCTCGTACGGCAGGTGCCCGGGGTTGAACTGGAGGCTCAGGCACAGGTCCGGCCCGTACTCCTCGGCGATCCGGGCGACCTGCTCGCGGACCTCCGGCACGGTTCCGGCCAGGACCTTCCCGTCGGCCAGCGCCCGGTCGAAGTCGTACGAGCGGGCCTTGTCGGCGAACTTCTCGTACCCGGGGTACTGGCTGCTGCGGGTGTGCGCCCAGGAGGAGACCGCCTCCGCCATCCGGGCCACGTAGTTCCCCTCCTGGGCGCGGGCGTCCGCGAGGGCGAGCCCGCGGTCCTCGGAGAGGTAGCAGGTGTACTTGACCTGGATCCGGCCCGCGCCGGGATGCCCGGCCTCCGCCCGGGCCTGCCGGTAGCCCTCGATCATGTCGCGCAGGCCCTGGCGGGTCGTCACGGACGGCACCACCTGGAGGTGGTGGCCGGCCCGGCCGGCCGCCGCGCAGGACTCCGGGCTGCTCGCGGAGGCGACGAAGACCGGCGGGTGCGGCTGCTGGTAGGGGCGGGGGTACCCGGTGAACGGGCCGAAGCGGTGCACGGCACCCTCGAAGACCGTCCGCTCCCCGCTCCACAGCGCGACGCAGGCGGCGATGCCCTCCTCGAAACGGGCCCGGCTCTGCTCGATCGGGACGCCGAAGGCCTCGAACTCGTCCGGCAGGAAGGCCCGTCCGAAGCCGACGTCGAGGCGGCCGTGCGAGAGGTTGTCGAGCATCGCGAGGGAGGCGGCGAGCTTCACCGGGTGGGTGAAGGCCGCGATCACGGCGCCGGTCGCCAGCCGGATCCGGCTGGTGCGGGCCGCGGCGGCGGACAGGAACGCCACCGGGTCGGGGCTGTAGCCGCCGTACGGGGAGCCGTAGTGCTCGACGATCTGCACGTGCTCGTACCCGAGCGATTCGGCCAGTTCGACCAGCCGCAGGCTCTCGTCGTAGTACTGGGCGGCGCTCTTCCGCTCCGGGTCGACGACCGGGAAGAAATTGACTCCGAATTCCATGGCGACTCCGTCTGACGGTCCGGTACGGATGGGCCTGCGGTATCGGTGCGGCCCTTTTCCGGGGCGCACCACCGCGGCGACAGCAACGTAACCGCGGGGGCGGCCGCCGCCCCGATTTCCCGACCGCTGTCCAAGCCGCGTTCCAACGGCTCTCAAGCGGACGTGGGGGGCGGCCGCCGGGGGCGGGCGGGTGCCCGCTCAGCGGTCCGCGGCCGGCCGGCCCGCGGACAGCAGGCGCCACCAGCCGTCCACCGTCGGTTCGGCGATCAGCTCCGGGAAGGCGGCCTCGATGCCGTGCCGGTGGCACCGGCTGACGACCTGCATCACCGCGACGGAGTGCAGGCCGTGGTCGATCAGGTCCTCGTCGTCCGAGGGCAGCAGGTCGGGTTCCAGCCCCATGCTCTCGGCGATCATCAGGCGGAGTGAATCCTTGGTCAGGGGGGTGCTCGAGGAATTGTCCATGGGCCGGACCGTAGCACCGGGAAAGAAATCCGCGGCGGTCCGCCGGAATTCCGTCGGCGGCCGGTGGGAGGCCATTGGCGAAGCGCTTGAACGGCGCTTGAGAAAACCGCTCCACGGCCTGCCCGGCGGCTAGTTTCGGAATCCGGACGGCCCGCCCGAACCCCGGACGGCCGCCCTCACACACCGACCCGCCGAACACTGGGAGCGAGGATGGAACGGCGAGCCCAGGCCCGCCCGGCCGCCACCGGGACCACCGCGTTGCGCGTGCTGCCCGGCGGATCCACGGCGACGGGCCCGCGCCCGAGGCACTACGGGTCCGCCGCGCCGTCGGCGCCGGCCGTCCCGCTCACCGCGGACGCCCACCACCGGCCCGCCGGGGACCTGCCGTACCAGGACCCGGCCGGGGAGTTCGGCCACGACTACGACCACGACCACGGCCAGGACGCCGTGCCGGTCTTCCTGCTGGCGTCCGACGTCCTGGTCCGGGCCGGCCTGCGCGCCCTGCTGGAGCGGCAGCCGGGTGTCCGGATCGCGGGCGAGGGCGCACCCGGCGCACCCGCCGGGGCCGCGCTGCACCGGGCCGAGGTCGTCCTCGTGCACGGGGCCGCCGACCCGGCGGCGCTCGGCCTGCCCCACGGCGGCGACCAGGACCGGCCCGCGGTGCTGACGGTCGGCGACCCGGAGCACGAGTCCGGGCGGCCCGGGGTGCACGGCTGCCTGCCCGCCACCGTGGCCGCCGCCGACCTGGCCGCCGCGGTGCGGATGGCCGCGGCCGGCTACCACCTGACCCGGCGGCCGGCCGCCGGAGCGGCCCGTGACCGAATCCCCGCTGCGGGCGCCGCGCCGCGCCGGGGCGGGCTCGGAGCGGTCGGCCCGGACGAGCTGACGGCACGCGAGGCCGAGGTCCTCGACCTGATCGCCCGCGGCCTGTCCAACGCCGAGATCGCCGACGAGCTGACGCTGTCCGAGCACACCGTCAAGTCGCACGTGCAGAACCTGCTCAACAAGCTCCACCTGCGCAGCCGCGTCCAGGCCGTGGTCTACGCGTACGAGACCGGGCTGCGGCAGCCCGGCTGACCGTCCCGGCGCCGGACGCGTCAGGCCCGTCAGCCGGCCGTCAAGCGCCCGGACCAGCATGTCCGCGGTCCCGTCGACCCATGGTGCGGTCGGCTGCGCCGTGCCACCGCCCCGCCGGGCCGCGGCGGACGGCCCGACAGGAGGGGAAATGATGAGTGGTGCTGACGCTGCGTCGCTGGCTCTCACCGAGGCACAGCTCGGTGTCTGGTTCGCCCAGGCCAGGGACCCGCAGAGCCCGGCCTACACCACGGCCGAGTACACCGACCTGCGCGGACCGCTGGACACCGGCCGGTTCACCGCCGCCGTCCGCGCCGCCGTGGCGGCCACCGACACCATGGGGCTGAGGTTCACCACCCGTGACGACGGCGAGGTGCGCCAGCAGGTCGCCCGGGACCAGGACGACTGGCAGGTCCAACTGGTCGACCTCAGCGCCGAACCGGACCCCGCGGCCGCGGCCGACGACCGGATCCGGCAGCTGCTGAGCCACCCGCAGCTGCCGGTCGCGGGCCACGGACCGCTGTTCACCCAGGTCCTGTTCGTCCTCGGCCCCGACCACCACCGCTGGTACCAGCAGGTCCACCACCTGCTGCTGGACGGCTACGGCTTCCGGCTGCTGGCCCGCCGGGTCGCCGACGCCTACCGGGGCCGGCCCGCCACCGCCCGCCCGGGCGAACTCGCCGCCCTGGTCGGGGCCGAGCACGCGTACCGCACCACCCGGGCGTACGCCGCGGACCGCGCGCACTGGCTGACCACCTGGGCGGACCGGCCCGAAGCGGCCGGCCTCGGCAGCGGCGTCGCCGCCCCGGCCGCCGTGCCGCTGCGCCGCACCGCGTTCCTGCCGGACACCGTACGGCAGGGCCTGGACACCCTCGCCGCGACCGCCGACACCGGCTGGCAGCTCGCGGCGCTCGCCGCCGTCGCGCTGTACACCCGGCGCCTGACCGGCGCCCCCGAAGCGCTGCTCGGCCTGCCGGTCACCGCCCGGCGCAGCGCCGACGCCCGTCGCGTCCCGGCGATGCTCGCCGACGTGGCGCCGCTGCGGGTCCCGGCCGCACCGGGCTCCTCGCTCACCGCCCTGGTCACCGAGGTGAGGGACGCCGTCTCCGCGGTCCTGCGCCACCAGGGCTTCCCGTCCGCCGAACTGCGCCGCGAACTCGGCCTCGGCGCACCGGACCGGCGGCTGCACACCGTCATCGCCAACATCATGCCGTTCGACCACGCGCTGCCCCTCGACGGCCTGCACACCTCGGTCCACCCGGTGTCGACCGGCCCGGTGGAGGACCTCAAGGTCTCGGTCCGCCCGGGCCCCGACGGCACCGGCCTGCGCATCGACCTGGAGGCCAACCCCCTGCTGCACCGCGCGGAGCAGGCCGCCGCCCACCTGGCCCGGCTGACCGCCCTGCTGGAGACCTTCGCCACCGCCGACGGCTCGGCGCCCACCGCCCGGATCGACCTGCGCACCCCGGCCGAGCAGCAGCAACCCGCTCCCGCCGCCGGGCCCGTCCCGGCCCCCGGCACCACCCTGCCCGCCCTGTTCGAGGCCCAGGCCGCCCGCACACCCGGCGCCGTGGCCGTGGTGGACGGCGCGCAGCACCTCACCTACGCCGAGGTCAACGCCCGCGCCAACCGGCTCGCCCACCGGCTGCGCGCGCACGGCGCCGGACCGGAGCGCATCGTCGCCCTGGCCCTGCCCCGCTCCGCCGACCTGGTGGTCGCCGTGCTCGCGGTGGTCAAGTCCGGCGCCGCCTACCTGCCGCTCGACCCGGACTACCCCGCCGAACGGCTCGCCCGCACCCTGGCCGACGCCGCCCCCGCCGTCCTGGTCACCGCCGGGCCCGCCCCGGTCTCCGCCCCGCCCGGCACCGTCGCCGTCGCGCTGGAGGACGAGGCGCACAGCACGTACCCGGACACCGACCCGCAGGTCGGGCTCGACCCGCACCACCCCGCGTACGTGATCCACACCTCCGGCTCCACCGGGGTGCCCAAGGGCGTCGTCGTCCCGCACCACAACGTGGTACGGCTGTTCACCGCCGCCCGCCGGCACCTCGACCTCGGACCGGCGGACGTGTGGACCCTCTTCCACTCCTACGCCTTCGACTTCTCGGTGTGGGAGCTGTGGGGCCCGCTGCTGCACGGCGGACGCCTGGTGGTCGTCCCGTACACCGTCAGCCGCTCCCCGGGCGAGTTCCTCGACCTGCTGGAGCAGCAGCGGGTCACCGTCCTCAACCAGACCCCCTCCGCCTTCTACCAGCTGATCGAGGCCGACCGGGACCGCGCCCGCCCCGCCGACCTGTCCGCGCTGCGGCACGTCGTCCTCGGCGGCGAGGCGCTGGACGCCGCCCGGCTGCGCGACTGGTACGCCCGGCACGGCCACCGGACCCTGCTGTCCAACATGTACGGCATCACCGAGACCACCGTGCACGTCACCCACACCGCCCTCGACGGGCCCGACGCCACCCCGGGCGCCATCGGCGCGCCGCTGGCCGACCTGCGCGCCCACGTGCTCGACGGCGCGCTGCGCCCGGTCCCGCCCGGCACCACCGGCGAGCTGTACGTCGCCGGTCCCGGCCTGGCCCGCGGCTACCTGAACCGCCCGGCCCTGACGGCCCAGCGGTTCGTCGCGGACCCGTTCGCGCCCGCCGCCGACACCGGTGCCCGGATGTACCGCACCGGCGACCTGGTCCGGCTCCGCACCGACGGCACCCTGGAGTACCTCGGCCGCGGTGACCAGCAGGTGAAGATCCGCGGCTTCCGGATCGAACTCGGCGAGGTGGAGGCGGCGTTCGCCGCACTGCCCTCGGTCGCCCAGGCCGCCGTGACCGTCCGCGAGGACCGGCCGGGCGACCGGCGGCTGGCCGCCTACGCCGTCCCCGCCCGGGGCACGGCCCCCGACCCGGAGGGCTGGCGCCGGGAGCTGGCCGCCGTGCTGCCGGCCCACCTGGTGCCGGCCTCGTTCACGGCGCTGGACGCGATCCCGCTCACCGTCAACGGCAAACTCGACCGCGCCGCCCTGCCCGCCCCCGCCGCGGCCGCCGCCGGGCACACCGCGGACGGCGACACCGGGCCGCTCGCCGGTCTGCTGTGCGGCCTGTTCGCCCGGGCGCTCGGCGTCGCAGAGGTCGGGCCGCGCGGCGACTTCTTCACCCTCGGCGGGCACTCCGTGACCGCCAACCGGCTGCTGTCCGCGGCCCGGACCGAACTCGGCGTCGACCTGACCATCCAGGACCTGTTCGCCGAACCCACGCCCGCGGGCCTGGCCCGGCTCGCCCGGCGCAGCGACGGCACCCGGCCGCTGCTGCGGGCCGGTACCGGCCCGCAGGACGGCGCCCCGGTGATGTCGCCGGCCCAGCAGCGGATGTGGGTGCTGCGCGAGGTCGAGGGCCGCGCCCCCACCTACAACCTGCCGATCGCGCTGCGGCTGACCGGCCCGCTGGACCGCACCGCCCTGCACACCGCCCTGACCGACGTCCTGGGCCGCCACGAGACCCTGCGCACCCGCTACCCGGCCGGTCCCGACGGGCCACGGCCCGAGGTACTGGCCCCGGACTCCGTGCCCGGCCTGCTGTCCGCGACCGCGGTGGCCGCCGACGGCCTCGCCCGGGCACTGTCCGACGCCGCCCGCGAGCCCTTCGACCTCGACACCGGGATCCCGCTGCGGGCCCACCTGTTCACCGTGGACGACGGCAGCCACGTCCTGCTGCTGGTGCTGCACCACATCGCGGGCGACGGCTGGTCCCTGCGCCCGCTCTTCGGCGACCTGGCCACCGCCTACTCGGCCCGCTCGCTGGGCCGCGCCCCGCGCTTCGAGCCGCTGCCGGTCCGGTACACCGACTTCGCCCGGTGGCAGCGCGAACTGCTCGGCGGCGAGCACGACCCGGCGTCGGTGAGCAGCCGTCAGCTCGGCCACTGGGAACGGGCCCTCGCCGGCCTGCCCGACCAGCTCCAGCTGCCCTACGACCACCCCCGGCCGCCGGTGGCCCGCCACCGCGGCGGCTCGGTCCCGCTCACCATCGGCCCGGACCTGCACGCCGGGCTGGAGCGGCTGGCCCGCGAGCGCGGCGCCACCGTCCACATGGTGCTGCAGGCCGCCCTCGCGGCGCTGCTCACCCGGCTCGGCGCGGGCACCGACATCCCGATCGGCTGCCCGACCGCCGGCCGGGACGAGCCGGAACTCGACGCCCTGGTCGGCTTCTTCGTCAACCCGGTGGTGGTCCGGGTGGACACCTCCGCCGGGCCCGGCGGGGACGGCGCGCCCGGCGACCTGCCGTTCGCCGAGCTGCTGACCCGGGTCCGCGGCGCCGCCCTGGACGCCTTCGCCCACCAGGACGTGCCGTTCGACCGGGTGGTGGAACGCCTCCAGCCGGCCCGCTCGGCCGCCCGCCACCCGCTGTTCCAGGTGGTGCTCTCCTACCAGGAGTCCGAGCCGAAGGCCCGGCTGGCGGGGCTCACCGTCGCCCGGGAACCGGTCGCCCTCGGCGTCGCCAAGTTCGACCTCACCGTCAACCTGGTCGAGCACCGCGACGGCGACCACGCACCGGCCGGCGTCGACGGCGACCTGGAGTACGACCTCGCCCTGTTCGACCACGCCACCGCGGCCGGGATGGTCCGCCGGCTGCTGGCCCTGCTGCGGGCCGTCACCGCCGACCCCGAACTGCCGATCGGACGGTTCGACCTGCTGGACGAGGCCGAACTGGCCCAGCTGGCAGCCTGGAACGACACCGCCGGCGAACTCCCGGACACCGGCCTCGCCGAACTCTTCGCGGCCCAGGTCCGCCGCACCCCCGACGCGACCGCGCTGGTCGCCGGCGGCACCGAACTGACCTACGCCCAGCTCGACGCCCGGGTGGACGCCCTGGCCGCCCGGCTGGTGCGGCTGGGGACCGGACCCGAACGGGCCGTCGCCGTGCTCCAGCAGCGCTCCGCGGACCTGGTGGTCTCCCTGCTGGCGGTGGTCCGCGCCGGCGGCTACTACGTGCCCCTGAACACCCGCTACCCGGCGTCCAGGATGAGCCTGCTGATCCGGGAGGCCGGCGCCACCGTACTGCTCACCGACCGCGCCGTCGACGCCGACCACCACTGCGCCGAGTGGGCCGGACCGGCCCGGGTCCTGGTGGTCGACGACCCGCAGGCCGACACCCTGCCGCAGGCCGACGCCCCGCCGCAGCGCTGCGCCCCCGTACCCGCCCACCCCGACCGGCTCGCCTACGTGATGTACACCTCCGGCTCCACCGGGGTGCCCAAGGGCGTCGCCGTCACCCACCGCGACGTCGCCGTGCTGGCCGCCGACCGCTGCTGGCGCACCGGCAACCAGCAGCGGGTCCTGCTGCACTCGCCGTACTCCTTCGACACCTCGCAGTACGAGCTGTGGGTGCCGCTGCTGTCCGGCGGGACGGTGGTGGTCGCACCGCCCGGCGACCTCGACACCGCCGCGCTGCGCGACGCCCTGGTGGGCGGCCGGGTGACCGGCACGTGGCTCACCTCCGGGCTGTTCAACCTGCTCGCCGAGGAGGACCCCGGCTGCTTCCGCGGCGTGCGCGAGGTGTGGACCGGCGGCGACGTGGTCTCGCCCGCGGCCGTCACCCGGGTCCTCACCGCCTCCCCGGACACCCTGGTCGTCGACGGCTACGGCCCCACCGAGGCCACCACCTTCGCCACCCACCACTTCATGCGCGCACCGTGGCAGCAGGAGACCACCGTCGCGATCGGCACCCCCCTCGACAACACCACCTGCCACGTCCTGGACGCGGGCCTGCGCCCGGTGCCGCCGGGCGTCGCCGGTGAGCTGTACATCGGCGGCCACCGCCTCGCCCGCGGCTACCTCGGCCGGCCGGACGCCACCGCCGAACGCTTCGTCGCCGACCCGTACGGCCCGCCCGGCGCCCGGATGTACCGCACCGGCGACCTGGTCCGGCGCCGCACCGACGGCGTGCTGGAGTTCCTCGGCCGCGGCGACCACCAGGTCAAGGTGCGCGGCTTCCGGATCGAGCTCGGCGAGATCGAGTCGGTGCTCGGCCGCCACCCGGCCGTCGCGCAGAACGCCGTCCTGGTCCGCGAGGACCGCCCCGGCGAGAAGCGGGTCACCGCCTACGTGGTCGCCCAGCCGGGCGCCGCCGCCGACCCCGGCGAGCTGCGCCGGCACGTGGCCGCCGCGCTGCCCGACTACATGGTCCCGGCCGCCGTCGTCCTGCTGGAGCAGCTGCCGCTGACCCCGAACGGCAAGCTCGACCGCCGGCAACTGCCCGTCCCCGCGTACGAATCCGCGGACGCGCACCGCGCCCCCGCCTCACCCCGCGAGGAACTGCTGGCCGGCCTGTTCGGCGGGATCCTCGGCGTGCAGCGGCCCGGCACCGACGACAGCTTCTTCGACCTCGGCGGCGACAGCATCATGGCCATCCAACTGGTCGGCCGGGCCCGCCGGGCCGGACTGCTGCTCTCCCCGGCGCAGGTCTTCGAGCACCGGACGGTCGCGGCGCTGGCCGCCGTCGCCCGCGAGGCCGACGACCGGGGAGCCGGCGAGGACGGCGGTGCCGCCGACGGCCAGGCCTGGGGCGAGGTCCCGCTCACCCCGATCATGCACTGGCTGCGCGGACGCGGCGGCCCCGTCGAGGCGTTCAGCCAGTCCCTGGTGGTCCCGGTGCCGCCCGCGCTCGGCGAGGCGCGGCTCGCCGCCGCGCTGCGCGCCGTCGCCGACCAGCACGACGTCCTGCGGGCGGGCTTCACGACCGGCCCGGACGGCGCCTGGCGGATGACCATCGCCCCGCCCGGCGGCGCCGCCACGGCCGGCTGGGTCGACCGGGTCGACGCCACCGGCCTCGGCGAGGCCGCGCTGCGCGACCTCACCACGGCCGAGGCGGCACGGGCCCGCGCCCGGCTCGACCCGTGGACCGGCGCCCTGGGCCGGGCGGTGTGGCTCGACCGGGGCCCCGACCTGCCGGGCCGGCTGCTGCTGACCCTCCACCACCTGGTGGTCGACGGCGTGTCCTGGCGCATCCTGCTGCCCGACCTGGCCGCCGCCTGGCAGGCCGCGGCCACCGGCACCGCCTACCGCCCGACCCCCGCCGGGACCTCGTTCCGCAGCTGGGCCCGGCAGCTGGCCGCGCGCGCCGCCGGCCCCGGCCGGGACGCCGAACTCGACCGGTGGACCGGCCTGCTGGCGGCTCCCACCGCACCGGTCACCGCCCGGCCGCTCGACCCCGCCGTCGACACCGCGGCCACCGCCCGGCAGCTCACCCTCACCCTGCCCGCCGACACCACCGAAGCCCTGCTGACCACCGTGCCCGCGGTCTTCCACGCCAAGGTCGACGACATCCTGCTCACCGCGTTCACCCTGGCCGTCGCCGACTGGCGGGCCCGCCGCGGGCTCGGCGACTCGGGCGCCGTCCTGCTCGACCTGGAGGGCCACGGCCGGGAGCCCGGCGACTCGGGCGCCGACCTGTCCCGCACGGTCGGCTGGTTCACCGCCCTGTACCCCGTCCGCCTGGACCTCGGCACCCTCGACCGGCGGGACGCGCTGGCCGGCGGCCCCGCCGCCGGACGCGCCGTCAAACGCGTCAAGGAGCAGCTGCGGGCCGTTCCCGACGGCGGCCTCGGCTACGGCCTGCTGCGCCACCTGGACGCCGACGCCGGACCCCGGCTGGCCGCCCTGCCGACGCCCGCGCTCGGCTTCAACTACCTGGGCCGCTTCCGCGCCCCCGACGGCCCGGCCGCCGAGTGGAGCGTGGCGCCCGACGCCGAGGCGCTCGGCGAGGGCACCGACCCCGGCCTGCCGATGGCCCACGCGGTGGAGGTCGACGCCCTCACCCTGGACGGCCCGGACGGACCGCGGCTGCACGCCACCTGGAGCCGGCCCCGCCACCTGCTGGACGAGGACGCCGTCCGCGACCTCGCCCGGACCTGGTTCCGGGCGCTGGAGGCCCTCGCCGCCCACGCCCGGCGCCCCGACGCCGGCGGACACACCCCCTCCGACCTCTCCCTGGTCTCCCTCGACCAGTCCCAGATCGACCGACTCGAAGCCATGTGGAAGGTGTCCCGATGACGCAGAACGGCCTGGCAGACGTCCTGCCGCTGGCACCGTTGCAGGAAGGACTGCTGTTCCAGGTCCAGTACGACCGGGACGGCGTGGACGTGTACAACGTCCAACTGGTGCTGGAACTGCGCGGACCGCTGGACACCGGCGACCTGCGGGCGGCCGTGCACGCCCTGCTGCGCCGCCACCCCAACCTGCGTGCCGGGTTCTGGCAGCACGACCTCGACCGGCCGGTCCAGTTCGTCCCGCACGAGGCGCTGCCCGCCTGGCAGGAGGCCGACCTCGGCGGGCTCGACCCGGACGCCCGCGCCGAGGGCCTGCGCCGGTTCGTCGCCGAGGACCGCGCCCGGCGGTTCGACCCCGCCGTGCCGCCGCTGCTGCGGGCCGGCCTGGTGCGGCTCGGCCCCGACCACCACACCCTGGTGCTGACCACCCACCACCTGCTGCTCGACGGCTGGTCCATGCCGCTGCTGGTGCGCGAACTGTTCGCACTGTACGGGCACCGCGGCGACGACCGTACGCTGCCCGTCGCCCCGCCCTACCGCAGCTACCTGGCCTGGCTGGCCGACCGCGACCAGGACGCCGCCCGGGACGCCTGGCGCTCGTACCTGTCCGGCCTCGCCGAGCCCACCCTGCTCGGCGCCGCCGGGCGCGACGCCGCACCCGCCGGTGAACTGCCGGGCCAGCTGTGGCACGAACTCGACGAGAGCGCGTCGGCCGCACTCACCGCCGCCGCCCGCCGCCGCGGCCTGACCCTGAACACCGTGGTGCAGGGCGCCTGGGCGGTCCTGCTCGGCCACGCCCTCGGCCGCGACGACGTGGTGTTCGGCGCCACCATGGCGAACCGGCCGCCGGAGATCCCCGGCATCGAGTCCACCATCGGGATGTTCATCAACACCCTGCCGGTCCGGGTGGCGCTGCGCCCCGCCGAACCGTTCGCCGACCTGCTCGCGCGCGTCCAGCAGGAGCAGGCCGCGCTGATCGAGCACCGGCACCTGCCGCTGACCGAGGTGCAGCGCGGCGCCGGGCACGCCGAACTCTTCGACTCCGCCGTCGTCTTCGAGAACTACCCGCTGGACCCCGCCGTGCTGCGGGCCGAGAGCCGGGGCGTACGGCTGGCCGGCTTCGAGGTCGGCGACGCCACCCACTTCGCGCTGACGCTGCTCGCCATCCCGGGCGACCGGATCCGGCTGCGGCTGGACCACCGCGCCGACGTGCTCGACGGCGACGGCGCCCGCACCCTGCTCGGGCGCCTGGAGCGGCTGCTCGCCGACTTCGCCGCCGACCCCGGGCGGCCGGTGGGCCGGCTCGACCTGCTCACCGCCGACGAGCGGGCCCACGTCCTCGAGGTGGGGCGGGCGGCCGAGCACCCGGTGGCCGACCTGACCCTGCCGCAGCTGTTCGAGGCGCAGGCCGCCCGCACCCCCGACGCCACCGCGCTCGCCTTCGAGGGCCGCACCCTCGACTACGCGCAGCTCAACTCCCGCGCCAACCGCCTGGCCCGCGCCCTCGCCGCCCGCGGCGCCGGCCCCGACCGGGTCGTCGCCCTGCACCTGCCCCGCTCGCTCGACCTGTACGTCGCCGTGCTGGCCGTGCTCAAGACCGGCGCCGCCTACCTGCCCGTCGACCCCGAGTACCCGGCCCGGCGGATCGCCGACATGCTCGACGACGCCCGCCCGGCCCTGGTGCTGACCGCGGCGGACGCCGCCGAGGACCACGGCGGCCTGCCGGACGGCGACCTCACCGACGCCGAGCGCACCGCCCCGCTGACCCCCGCCCACCCCGCGTACGTGATCTACACCTCCGGCTCCACCGGCCGCCCCAAAGCCGTGGTCATGCCCGGCGGCGCCCTGGCCAACCTGCTCGCCTGGCACCAGCGGAGGATCCCCGGCGGGCCCGGCACTACCGTCGCCCAGTACGCCTCGCTGAGCTTCGACGTCGCCGCGCAGGAGATCCTCTCCGCGCTGCTGCACGGCCGCACCCTCGCCGTGCCGACCGAGCGGGTCCGGCGCGACGCCGGTGCGCTCGCGGCCTGGCTGCAGGAGTACCGGGTCAACGAGCTGTACGCCCCCGACCTGGTGATCGAGGCGCTCGCCGAGGCCGCCGCCGAGCAGGGCCTGACCCTGCCCGACCTGCGCCACCTGGTCCAGGCCGGCGAGGCGCTGACGGCCGGCTCGCGGGTGCGCGCGTTCTGCGCCGCCGTCCCCGGCCGGCGCCTGCACAACCACTACGGCCCCGCCGAGACCCACGTGGTGACCGGCTGCGAACTCCCCGTGGATCCGTCGTCGTGGCCGGAGCCGGTGCCGATCGGGCGGCCCATCGATGGTGCGCGGGTGTATGTGCTGGACGGGTTCCTGCGTCCGGTGGCGCCGGGTGTGACGGGGGAGTTGTACCTGGCGGGTGCGGGTCTGGCG